>PIVQ01000110.1 GCA_003354055.1 Desulfobacteraceae bacterium
TCCCCTTTAAAAAACGCTCTCCCAGCAGGCGGATACTGTATGTGCCCATTCCCCTGGAACTTCCTTTGGTGGAAAAAGAACGTTGAAAAATCTGCAGCCGTACTTCTTCGGGCATCACCATGGCGTTGTGTACCCAAAATTCAATATGGCCGTCCCGAAGATCCGCCCCCATGGTGATGACAGAATCTGACGACTTTGCTTCCAATGCGTTTTTAACCATATTGCCGATGATTCTGGTCAGCAGTCGCGGATCTCCTAAAAAATCCGTGGATTCGGCCGCAGAAGAGATGCATATTTTTTTTCCTTCAGCCTCAGGATGTTTTTTATAAACAGAAATCACCTTGGAAAGAATCTCCATGGAATTCAAGTGAAAAGTCTCTATTTCAAGCCGTCCTTGCTCAGCAGCCAGGATATCCCTTTGGGCATGTATTTCCTCCACAAGGGTATCTGTGGATACGGCTGCCAGGGAGAGAAATTCCTCTAGCTCTTCAGGGGTTGCTTCCTGCATCAATTCGATAAGCCCCTGAACCCCGCCGGCCGTATTCAGAATATCGTGGAAAAACAGCCGTTCCAGAACGGTACGCCGTTTCTCGGCAGAGATGTCCTGAACGATCAAAAGGGTGAAGTGCCGGTCCAGAAGGGAGAGTGTCTTGGCCCTGATGCTGAAATCAAATGATTGCTTTTTCGAGCCGGCAATTAGATGGCATTCGTTGATTCTTATTTTCCCCGGGGCATCCTGACTGTCGAGAATTGCATTCACCGCACCGCAGTATTTGCATGCAATACTGGTCCCGCATCCCCCTTGAGACAGTTCTTTCGCGTGAATACAGTTCAGGGCCTCTCCCGGGCGCAATCCGTAAATCTGATCTGGTGTGGGGATTTGCAGAAGCGTCACCAGAGTTGGGTTGCAGTAGACGATCTGACGATAGATGTTCAGGATCACAAAGGCATCGGGGAACAATTGAGTAAGCTCCTGGATCAGCTCAAGTTTCCGGATATCTTCAATATCAGAGACCAGTTCTGCTTCAGATGCCCGATCCGGGGATGCAAATTCAGTTTTCATGATTATCTCCTTGGGGCTGGGCCGAACAGTTAATATCAACAATCTGACTGCTTAGATAGGCCCGTGTCCGGTATTCGGTCATCCCTTTCAATTTGCCGATAATGCTTTTTACCCGTCTGATTTCCGATGACATTGCTTTTAAATCATTGTAGGCTGCTTCGGTTTCCGGTATGTCCATCATCATAATATCCACACCGGTCTGGAGGGCCTGGAGGGGCTGTCCCAATTCATGGCAGACTGCACCTGTGATTTCCCTGATCGCTTTGATTTCAGCGGTTACCCGTTTTGCCTCCTCCTGTTTCCATTTCATCTTAAAGTGGTGAAGAACAAGACCTGAAATAACTCCGACCAGCAACGGAGGAATATAACCGCTCCACATGGGCCGGACATCCAGGATGATCCATTGCAGGGAATAGATTGCGCAAAATAAACCAGCACCAATACTGCCAGCCTTAATTTTTGAAATAAATGACGACATGTTAATTCTTTTATCCGAGGTTATGCTTAAGAGTTGCTTTAACTATAGCATCGTCTCAAGGATTCCAAAATGTTTTTTTCACTTGTATTGTAATTCTCAGGGTAATAGGGATTCCGGCGGGCTACGGAATATTGAATTTAAGAAGCTTGATTTCCAAGGGGCTTAGTTATAGACTTTTTCCGAATAATAACCCAAGGAGAATACCCATGTCACAGGTTTCACCGGTATTTGAACAGCATTATGAAGATTACTTGAGACAGCTGGCCAGATTGGATCTTCGCAGCATCGGCACAGCTTTGGGCGGGCAGGTGGAAAAAGAGCAAAAAGAATGCCTGGTTCAGATGCCGTATTTCAATACTTCCTATACGATATCGTCAAAGGGCATCAACGGGCCTGACGGCAGAAAACCGGGATATGACACCTGCACCATTTTATGCCGGTACCTGATTATGGCCGGGAAACCCTGCGCCGGCGCAAATTCCCCTGGCGGAGATGACTGGATCGGATTTCGTGATTTAAAGGATTCAGGTCCCCTGACCGTTTATTTCAGGGATAATGTGGAACAGGTCTTGTCAGATACCCTCACCGGCCGCCTATCCAATGCTAAAATACTATTGTCCGGATTAAACGGCGCAGCACCGGACATGGATGTCAGCTATGACCTGGCCGTTGAGATCACAGCTTTGCCAATGATCCCCATGCTTTTACTTTTCAATGATACCGAAGAGGGTTTTCCCGCATCCTGTTCGATTCTGTTCCGGTCCCGGGTGGAAACCTTTCTGGATGCCGAGTGTATTGCCATGATCGGATACCGTCTGGCCGCCTTGATTCAAAAGATCTTATCTTGACCCGGATCTTATTTCACGGTCCGGAGCATCCCCTCCTGGGCCACACTGGCCACAAGCGTCCCGTCCCGGGTGTAGATGGAACCGAAGTTCAGACCCCGGCCGCCGTCTGCACTGGGGCTGCGGGTGACATGGAGCAGCCAGTCATCCATCCGAAAATCCCTGTGAAACCAGATGGCATGGTCCAGGCTGGCCACACGCATATCCTGTGACCAGAAGGTCTTACCGTGGGGATAAAGTGCGGTTGACACCAGTTGGAAATCAGAGGCATAGGCCAGCATATATCTGTGGATGGCCGCATCATCCGGAATCTTGTCTATGGCCCTGAACCAGATGTACTTGGTCGGCGGCATCGGCTTCGGATCAAAGGGATTCACCGGGTTGACCACTCGCAGTTCAATCGGCTTTGTGCAGAGCAGTTTTTCCCTGACACCTTTGGGGATACTGTCGGCCAGCCGCTTGACCATCTCCACCTCAGATTCAATGCCTTCAGGACCTTTGACCTCGGGCATGGGATCCTGGTGGGAAAATCCTGCTTCCCCCTTATGAAATGAGGCTGCCATGGAGAAAATAGCATTCCCCTTCTGGACAGCCTTAACCTGCCGGGTGGCAAAGGAGCGGCCGTCCCTGAGGCGGTCAACTGTGTAGACAATAGGAAGGGACGCGTCTCCCGCCCGCATGAAATACCCGTGGAGGCTGTGGGCGTTGAATTCCCCTGGCACGGTACGTGAGGCCGCAGACAGTGCCTGACCCAGTACCTGGCCACCGAATACATTGCCGAAGCCTAAATCCTGGCTCTGTCCCCGGTATATATTTTCTTCTATTTTTTCCAGGCTTAAAAGGCCTAACAGTTCTTCCAGTACATTGCCTTCACAACAGACGTTCATGGCTATCCTTACGCTTTATTTTTAGTTTCCGCCCTGACATTGATCAGGTTCCCGGCCAGCATGACCATGGCGCCGATCATTACAAATTGATCCAATGCCTCTTTGTAAACCAGAAAGCCCACAAATGCAATCAGGGGCAGGCGTAAAAAGTCCATGGGCACCACCACGGTGGCCGGCGCGATTTTCAGGGCTCGTGCCATGCAATAATGGCCGGAAAGGGCTGCGATGCCGACGATCAGGATCCAGGGAATCATAACAGGCTGCGGCAGGTGAAACCCGTCCAGAGACAGAAAAAATCCCATGGGCAGCTGAATCAGGGTCATATAAAAGAGAATGCTCAACGGGGAGTCAAATTGGGTGATTTTTTTGGTCAGGGTATGGGAAAGGGCGTAACAGACCGCACCGAACAGCACTGCCAGAGAGGCCATGTTCATGACGCCCAACCCTGGGCGAAGGATGATGAGCATGCCTGCGATGCCAAAACCGACTGCGGCGATCCTAGGTCCTGTGAGCCGTTCACCCAGGAGGATCAGGGCTAAAATGGCCGTCCACACGGGCAGGGTGAATTCAATGGCAAACACTTCGGCCAGAGAAATATAGGCAATGCCGTAAAACCAGCCGAACTGCCCGCCGAAATGGGCAATGTTGCGGATCAGGTGAAGCCTAAGGCGTTGGGTTTTAATCTGCTGTATCCCGGTCTTGAGGACGATCAGCCCGATGATGACCAACCCCACAAGACTGCGGAAAAAGAGAATCTGGAAGGTGGAAAGATCTGCCGACAATTCCCTGCCGGCCACCGCCATGGCGGCAAAGGAAAAAAGGGTGCCTGTCATCCAGAGGCTTGCAACAATAACCGAATGGGGGGCTCCGCTGGCTTTCCCGCTGGCTTTCCCGTTGTCTTTTTCGTATTCCATCCCAGGCTCCTTGGTAAATAGTCCCTGCCATACTGGGATGAAATGAAAACTTTTTCAAGTCCCCCGGGAAAAGAAATTGGCCGCAGGTCGCTGACCATCTGTCCTTTTATCAGGCCAGTCCGCCGCCATCCACTGTAAGGTTGGTGCCGCTGACCCATGCGGACATGGGGCTGGCAAAGAAGAGAACCGCATTGGCCACATCTTGCGGGACGCCCACCCGGTTCAGGGGGCGGTCAGCCGCCTCTTCCATAAAAGTCGCGTCATCCTCGCCCAGCTGTTTGGCCTCATCATGAAGCAGTGGGGTGTCAATGTCGCCGGGGCTCACGGAGTTCACCCGGATGCCCTGGGGGCCGTGGTCTATGGCCATGGCACGGGTCATGTTCACGATGCCGCCTTTGGCCGCACAATAAGAAACTGCCTTGTCACCGCCCTTAAGTCCCCAGCCCGAGCCTGTGTTAATGATGCTGCCGCCGCCGTTTTTGGCCATCACAGGTACGGTATATTTAGACAGGAGAAATGCACCTTTCAGGGTCACGTCAATAACCAGGTTCCATTCGTCTTCCGCCAGGTCTTCAACGGTCTTACGCCGGATTACGCCCGCATTGTTGAACAGGACGTCGATCCTGCCGTGGCGCTCGGAAATGCTTTCAACAGCACCCCTACAGTCATTCTCCGAGGTGACGTTGCACAGGATAAATTCAGCCTTGCCGCCTAAGTTTGAAATGTTTTCAACGGCTTCTTTGCCTTTGTTTTTATCAATATCCAGAATAACCGATACCGCACCTTTCAGGGCCAGAAGCTCTGCCGTGCCATATCCGATTCCCGAAGAACCGCCTGTAACTATTGCGACCTTACCGCTTAAATCCAAAAGTGAATCATTGGTACCTGTACACATGATGATATCTCCTGTTCTGTTCTGCCCATCGGCCTGTTTGCCCGGCGCGTTAGCCCTTAGGTTTATTTGCCGGCCAATGGGGTGGTTTCGTAATGTCAGGGCTGACGGGCCAATGCGCATATGCAAAGGAAGGCAGCCGTTGCTGGCAAGGACTTGATAGCAACGACTGTGCCAGGGAGGAAAAACGAGTTTCCTCTGAAAGGCCGTGGCCTTTGCCTGCTTTGGATACGCGGTGTTTTTTAAATCTAAGAGGATGAAAGCCGGACCCGGGATTGCATTTGTCTGTCTGAAATAGTTTGTCTCGTGGATCTCGGGGAATGACTCGGTATCCTGAAATGCCTTTATAATCAATCTGATAACGACTTGCCAAATTTGACAATTGGACGTCACATGTGTCAATTCGGACCGTTTGGAATATGTGAGTAATCTTTTAAGGGATGCTGTTTTTAATGGATTGTATAGAGACCTTTATAGGTTTTTAAATGTAATCGTCCCGGACCCGGACCCGGCAGCGACAGGGCGAGGGGGATTCCGTTAAATCTCAAGCAGTCGTCCTGACTGCTTGAGAAGCGGAGATTTTAGGGTTCTTTCAGTCCATGACGCCCCGAAAATCTACGCCACTCCACCCCCTCACCCTGCCGCTGCCTGATCCTCCCGGTTTGCAAACTTAACTCTGTATGCTGATCTTTTAGAGAGCCGTTCGAACATAACATTTAGGATTCTTGATGAATTGTGAATTATTCAGAGAGTTAATTATGATGCAAGTCTCTTTGGTGCTTGATATTCACGCTTTGCATTCATGTTTTCTGTTGCATTTTTTTGCCGGTAATGATTATCTCAGCTTATGTGATAATAAGCTCTTGATCGAAGATCACAATTAATTCCAACCGTATATTACTCAGATATTCATGATATGCGGTTAACCGGATATCTCGGCTATACGGAATCGTTCAATTACCTGTTCATCGAGAGTTTGAAGTACGGAAGAGAATCGAAAAATGACCCCAGATGATGACATTATCTACTCCCCCAATTCAGCAATTAACGCTGCTAAGGGGCAATATTCAACACTGTTTGACAAATGGATGAGGTTAAAATGAAAAAAACAGTTCGTCTGGGAGATGTACTCGAGGTGAAAGCGTGGTGGACAAATCTTAAATCCTCAGAGACCAGACCTGATTTTGGCTTTAGAACAGTGAAATGTCATGTGACAAATCAGAATAACAAGCCTGTTGTTGAATATGGGTACCAGTATATTATCAGAACTGTTTTGGAACAGGACTGATTCCAATAGCGATTAAGAGAGTGTGTATGAACCAGATACCAGAAAGAATCCCTACAAGAACAGCAGACCGGGCACTTGCAGGAATGCTGGGGCCGGTTACCTGTGTAATCCAACTCGAGATGGATTTTGATTATGAACTGGATGAAGAACGACTTGAAAGAGCGGTTTACCTGTTAACAGAAAAAATACCATTGCTGGGTTGCCGTTTTGTCCCTAAAAAATTCCGTCCTTACTTCGAAAAGCTTGAAATTGAACGGTTTAAGCTCTTTAATTTGACTTTCGACCTGCACGAGTTCGAGGAAATTAAAAATGGGCGAATGGATTTTTTTAACGATTCCCAAATTAGGGTTTGTCTTTATAGATCGTTATCCAAAGACTGTTTACTGGTAAAGGTCTCACACCTGGTTTGTGATGCCGCAGGGGTAAAAGAAATTGTTGGCGAACTATCAAAAATCTATAATTGTCTTAAAGATGATCCGGACTTCAGACCAGAACTTCTTCTTGAGGATTCTCGTGGATTCTGGGAAATCGTCCGGCAAATCCCCTGGTATGCCATCCCAAAGATTATTTATAATTATATGTGTGAAATTTATGGATCAAAATTTCCCTGTCAGAGTCATGTCCTGCCGATGCAGAAGCTTACAAGTGATAAGATACAATTAGTTACAAGGCATATTGATAAAAAACAATTCGGTTGTTTGGACGCATATGCAAAAGAGAAGCATGCAACCATAAATGATGTATTAATCACGGCCATTATCCGGGCATTATCAAAGACCGGAAATCTAACTCCCGATAAAACCCTGCGATTTGGAATGGCGGTTGATATGCGGAGATACCTGCCGGGGAGGCAGGCCAGATCAATTGCCAATTTTTCATCTTTTGAACTTTTTAATTATGGAAACAGTGTTGAACAGGATTTTGAATCAACCCTGATCCGGGTGACTGAAAAGACAAGCCAAAGAAAATCATCATGGCTCGGTCTGAGCACTTTCATCTCAACTTATCCCATGCTCTGGAGTCTTCCTTTTTCTATCCTGAAAGTTGCCGGGAGCAAGGGGTGGGAAATAAAGAGCAGCAGCCCGAATTCCTTTGACTGGTTAACCAATATGGGTATGATCCAGGAAGAGGAAGTGGATTTTGGCGGGGAACCGATATCCGCGTGGCTGCTGGTACCGGGTTGTGTTTTGCCAATGCTGTTTTTTGGTTGCAGCAGCTATAATGGGGCATTGGCATTCAGCTGGAGCATCGGCCCGGATGAAATGAATAAAGATGTTACGCATACTTTTTTTGATCTTGTCATTTCAGAACTGGAATCAACCATTGATTAATGCTCCAAGGGAGGGATTAATCCTCGATTTTTGTGCTATAGATCCCAACAAGGGGGATACTGCGGACGAGCCGCAGATTTTAAACTGTTTTCCAATTCAGAGATCCAACAGAGTCATCATAATGGAATTATGCAAATAGGATCCTCATGATTAATTATTCCAGTTGGAATTTTTGGAGATTTTAAGTCTTAAGAATTGTTTTCAAAAATAAGTGGTTATAATAAGGAGAGAATTTCAATGTCCCAGAAACAAAGAATCGTTGAAGTTGAGCTAAAGAGTGGGAAAATATCAAAAGCCATAGCCACTGGGAATAACGCAGCATGGCTGTGCATGTGCGGAAGAAAAGAGCCTTTATTGGGAAGGGCTGGTCAGGTAGATCGTTTAGCAGGTGGATTTCGTGTTGATTGCCCTGATTGTAAATGTGGTTACTATGTTATTCCGGATGGGAAGGATCAGGGAGCGGTTTTGAAGGTTATTGAAGTTTGAATTTTTCGTTAGTTCGTGAAATATCAAATTTCACTTAAGTTTGCGCAATCAGTAATTATCCTAATCTTGGATTGTGAGGGTTGGTTGTTGTATCAGCATGGTGACTATTCGGTAGGTTTCTGGTTTGATAATTGACAGGATCTGCATGATTATGGTACCTGTGCAAGCGGTTTTTAAAGTTTGAATAAAGGAGTTTTTTTGTTTACGAGATCATTGGATTTTGTGTCAACTGTTGCCGGGAAAAGGTTTGTATAATCGGCGGTAGGTTGATTTTAGTTTAGAGCATTGTATTTTTGTCAGCCATTTTAGGATAGCGTTCTCGCTATGCCTCCGTCGTTATTGGTACGCCTTTTCACAGCAACACCCCTGCAAAGTAATATTACGACTTATAAAAGTTGCCGGTTTGGATTCTGCGAATTTCAATTGCCGGTGAGGTTACAAAACCTGTAGGCGGAGATCAATAATGATCACAGATAATAAAGAGACAAACAATTTTTTCAACTCCCTTTCCCTTTTGGGATGGGATTCTCATTTTCAAATACATTTCGATAAAAACAGCGATGGCAACGTTTTCCCCGCCAGAGTCGTTGGTGTACATAAGAATAGTTTTCTGATTAATCGGGGAAATAGAGAAACCCTCGTTACTGTGGCAGGGCGATTTAATTACAAGAAAGAGAGTCTGTTTCCGGTTATAGGAGATTGGGTCTTAATTGCTGATAAATTCATCTCTGCTGTATTGCCACGGAAAAATGCGTTGTCCAGAGGGGCTGCCGGTGCACGTGGGAAACAAGATATGCAACCAAATAAGGAACAGGTAATTGCTGCCAATCTTGACACTGTCTTTATCGTAAGCGGTACGGATCGGGATTTTAATATCCGCCGCATAGAACGATACCTTACCCTGGTTTATAATTGTGGCTTGAATCCTGTGATAGTCTTAACCAAGGCGGACCTTCATCAAAACCCTGAGCACTTTGTGAGGCAGGTCGAAGAGGTCTCATTCGGAGTGCCTGTGCATTTGGTATCTGCAAATGAATCACATGGATTAAGGACATTGGAAACCTACATGTCAGAAGGGCAAACCATCACCATGATCGGGTCTTCAGGCGCCGGTAAATCTACCCTTGTGAACCGTCTGTGCGGTAAAGTCGTTCACAACACCAATACGGTAAGTGAAAGCGTTGGAAAAGGAAAGCATACCACGACCAACCGAAGCCTTGTCTTAATGCCCCAGGGAGGGATGGTGATTGATAATCCGGGTATTAGAGAAATCGGGTTCTGGGATGACGGAGGCGGGTTGGATGTTGCGTTTCCCGAGATTGAAAATCTTGCTAAGACATGTCGTTTCCATGATTGCAGCCACACGCGTGAACCAGGCTGTCAGGTTCTTTGTGGCGTATCTGTCGGGGAAATCAGGCAAGACAGGCTGGATAGCTATCAAAAAATGAAACGTGAATTGGCATATTTATCTGACCGGCAGCAGAAAAGTGCTGATCGTGTGGAAAAAGAACGCTGGAAAGACGTGGCGTTAAAAATAAAAGCCATGAAAAAAAGGAGGTGCAATGGGTGATATTTTTTTTCGGTCTTCCCATCAGGCAGGAAAGACAATTGATATGGAGAATTTCTCTAAGATGCAGGGCTTAGTAGGGGTTCCTCTCACCGGCTGTTCCATTGGAGATATTTATAGATAGAAAAAATCAGGGGATTAGACATGTTCTAATTCCCTGAATTTCTTTAGCTTCTTGGCCAATACATTATTATCGTTACACCTGCTAAGGCAATAAATCCACCGACTAAATCAAATTTATCCGGTTTGATTCCATCTATTCCCCATCCCCACAAAATTGATAAAACAATAAAAACGCCCCCATAAGCGGCATAAACTCGACCAAAATTAGCCGGCTGCAATGTCGGAATGATACCGTAAGCCACCAGAACAACAGCACCCGCTACTGCATACATTATTGGCTTGCCTTCTCTGATCCAAAGCCAGATTAAATAACCGCCTCCTATTTCAAATAAACCGGCAATTATAAAATATGTGATTGATTTTGCAATTGTTAACGTTTCCATAATCGTATCTTCTTAAAACCCGTTTAAAATTGTTATGCGCATCAAATATCCAGATTAGTATCCACCCTATTACCATAAATATTTGTACAACGTGAATAGAAAAACTTTCAGGCTGCTTGAGCGGTCGGATGTGGCAACCCGTTTCAGGATCCCCCTCGACAAAATTGTCGCATCTTTCCTTTGATTGTCGAAAATCATACAATCTAAAAAATATAAAAACCGTGTAAAATCAGATAGTTATTCTTTGGCACGGTTGTTGATATAACATATTGGCAAGTGGACAGGCCCATGGCGGCGATTTTAACTATCCTTTGAACCGAATTTTTAAAGGATTGAAAACAAGGAGAAACATCATGACGGATACAAACAAGAAAAAAACAGGCAGGGGAATCATTCTGGCGGTGACCGTTGCCCTTATTGTCGGCCTGGCAGGCGTCTCATTTGCCTCACGGGGACACGGACTCGGATTTGGCGTCGGCCATAGCGGACACAATGGGAACTGCGGTGTCACACAGAGCTTTACCGGTTCCGGCAGCGCCAATTAGAAGTTACGATTTTAATCACACCATAAATTATTAAACCCAAGGAGAACAATTATGAAAATGAACAAACTTTTTAACGGTAAAACCGCTTTTGTTGCAACCCTCAGCACTGCTGCAATCATCGGATTGTCTGCCGCGGCATTTGCCGGGTTGAACCAGGAGCACAGCAATCATGGAGCGGATGCCGGCACTCCCGGCCATCATGAAATGGTAAACCGCCATGACGGCGACGCAAAGACCACCGGAGTCAATCATGTGCCAGCTGAAGGGGCTAATCATACCGTCCATGACGGAAACACCCATGCTCACAGTAAAGACGAGACTCATACCCCCGGCCATGACCAGGGCAAAGACCATAACACCGCAGCCCACAGCGGTGATCACGGTACCCACGACCAGATGAATTAACCATACACCGGGCAGGGGGAGTCTCTCCCTGCCCGGGGCTTTGGCCGGACAACAATCTTCTGAGAAAGACATTTATGCCCGGCTCCGGGAAACCGCAGGAGAATTTGTAGATAGCGCCTTGAAAACAGGGGGAGAGGATAATATAACTGTGGTACTATGCCGGAGGGCTGCAAAAGGATTTACTTAAAATGTTTATGAATGCAAAAAATATAATTGTTGTGTTATTGCTGGTATGCCTTCCCCTGTCCGGGGTTATGGCGGATCAGGATGATTTTTCAGGCCGGGTAATCTTTCTTGATGAAGACCTGGGCACCATGACGCTTGCCCTGTTCCGTGCAGGCCACCATGGCCGTCACGATCGGGGTGAAGAAAAGGAAGCAGACCATGGGCGGCACAAGGACCCGGCCGGAGGCGACACCATGGACGTTGTTTTTGATGTAAACAATCTCCCCGATTTTGTGAAAAAAGGAGAGATGGTCCGCATTAAAGGTTCCTTTTTCCCGGAAAAATCAGGGCAATTCACTGCCGGTGAATTTTTTCCTTTTGAGGGCTCGAAAAATGATCCCACAGGGGTAAGGCAAAGACTGTTGAAGCACCATTAAATGAAAAAGGCATCATGACAACTCTACATAAAAAAAAGGGTTTTATCTCTTCTACCACTCCGGCCTGGAAGGTGAACCTTCTGGTATTCGGTGCGCTTATCCTTGTGATTCAGGCCAATTTTTATTTCCAGGCAAGGCAGGCCCAAAGGTTGTTCATGGACAATGTTCAGGAGCATGCCGTGCTTCTGGGAGAAGTGATACGGCTCAATGCCGAAGGCACGGTCCTTTCCAAAGACGTGGTCAGGGAAATCATGCAGACCTTTTTGCAGAACTCCTCCCATCTCATTGACTACCTGGACTCGGTGGAGGCGTTTAACCAGGATGAACTTACGGCCCTTGCCGGGGAATTGGGACTGGCCGGGATAAGGCTTACAGCGTTCGACGGCAGTGTTCGGGAAGGTCCTGCGGGATGGTTTCAGGATAGAAAAAACAGCCCAATAATCCAGGATAACACCGTATGGCAGGCTCCCGGAGGAAATCTGTTTCTCTATCTATACCCCAGGTTCAAAAAAGGGAGTCTTCTGACGGGACTGGTGTCGGAGCGCTTAAATGAACTTCAGGAAAAAATAGGCCTGACCGAGTTGTTTAAGCGGATCACAGGACTTGCCGGAATCCGGTATATCCGACTTGAAAACGGGCCGGGAAGCGACCTTGGCAATGTACGCATCAAAGAGACCGGATCCGGAAAAGTGGCTGAGACCCGCCTTTCCCTGGCAGACAAGATCATGGTCATCGGCATGGGATGTGACCTGTACTATGGCCGGATGGAAGAGAACCGGTGGCAGTGGATGCTGTTCAGCGGTGTGATCCTTTTGGCCGGGGCGCTCTGCTCCTTTTTCCTTTACGCCTATCAAAAGGCCCACCTCAAACAGGTCCGGCAGATGGATCTCAATCTGGCCCGGGAAAAGGAAGATGCATCACTGGGGCGGGCTACCGCCGCCATTACCCATGAGATTCGGAATCCCTTAAACGCCATCTCCATGGGGCTTCAGCGATTGTCCATTGAGGTGGACAACCTGGATGAGGATCATAAGGCCCTGATCCGGGACCTGCTGAGTTCGGTAAAGCGAACCGACCGGATTATCACGGATCTTACGCGGTTCACAGGTCCCCTGACCCCATCCCCCACAACATTTCCCCTGTCAGAGGTGGTGGTCGCCACCCTGAATCCCTATAGAGGACGAATTGAGGCCCAGGGCATTACACTGACCTTGCCCCGGGCAGAATGCAGGGATCAGATAACGGCGGACCGGGATTATTGTGAGATCCTGGTGGACAATCTGGTGAAAAATGCCGTGGAGGCCCAGAACGGAGGTGGATTTATTGACATAGCCTTTGAGCGGGAGGGTGATTTTTTGGAATTTGTCATCCGCAACCAGGGGTTTGTCGGGGATGCTGCCCACCCTGAAACTCTCCTTGAGCCATATGTCACCACAAAAACAAGGGGGTCCGGAGTGGGGCTGGCAATTGTCCGGCGTATTGCAGAGGCCCATGGCGGGCGTATCCGCCTTTTTGTACCCGGGCCGGGCATCCTTGAAATCCGGGTTAGCCTGCCAGCGGGTCAGCCTGCCGGCGCTAAAATAATTGAGAGGAAATTATGAAAATACTCATCGTAGATGATGAACAGATTCAGCGCGATATGCTCAAGGGCTTTCTCGAAAAAAAAGGATATGAGGTGTCCTGCGCCGCCGACGGAAACCAGGCCCTGGCACTGTTTCATGATATCCCCTTTTCCCTGGTGCTCACCGACCATAAAATGCCCGGCATGACCGGGGATGAACTGCTGGCCAAAATACAGAAGATCAATCCCTTGGTCCGCAGCATTATGATCACGGCACATGGCACCGTTGATATGGCCGTTCAGGTGATGAAAGCCGGGGCGGATGACTTCATGGAAAAGCCCGTGGATCTTCTGGTGCTTCTGGAGAAAATCGCACTTCTGGAACAGGCCGCAGCCATTAGCCGGGAAGCGGAAGAGCTGAAGGTAAGTATGGACACAAAGGATCTGCCCATTTCCATCATCGGTAACAGTGAGCCTCTGCGGGAGGTGCTTTCCCTGGCCAGCCGCATGGCCCCCACAGATTACACGGCCATGATACGGGGGGAGACAGGCACGGGTAAGGAACTCATTGCCAGATTGATTCACCTGCTGAGCCCGCGCAGTGACAAGCCATTTGTAGAGGTCAACTGCGCCGCCATACCGGAGCATCTCTTTGAGTCAGAGCTGTTCGGCCATGAAAAAGGGGCCTTTACCGGGGCGCTCACCCAAAGACGGGGACGGTTTGAGCTGGCCCACGGTGGGACCCTTTTTCTGGATGAGGTGGGGGAACTGCCCCTGAATCTCCAGGCCAAACTCCTCAAGGCCCTCCAGGAAAAAAGGATCGCACGGGTGGGCAGTGAAACGGACAAACAGGTGGATGTCCGGGTGGTGGCCGCCACCAACCGGGATCTCAAACAGATGGTTCATGAAGGCGGGTTCAGGGAAGATCTTTATTTTCGCCTCAATGTTCTGGAGATAGTGCTGCCGCCGTTAAGGCGCAGGCGAACCGATATCCCCCTGCTCATTGACTATTTTCTGGATAAATTTGTAACCCGCAAGGTTTCCTTTGACCCCGATGCTCTGAACATTCTTGTCAAATACGGATTTCCGGGTAATGTGAGGGAACTGGAGCACATCATCCAGCGCATTGTTACCTTTTGCCGCACTTCGGTCATCCGTGAAAACGATCTGCCTCCCGAGATCCGTTTCCATAATGCCGCAGAAAAAGGCACCCTGGCCGAGAAAATGGATGCCCTGGAAAAGGAACTTATTCTGACGGCCCTTTCCCGCCATGAATGGGTCCAGACCCGGGCGGCCGAAGAGCTTGGAATCAGCGAACGTGTGCTGCGGTACAAGATAAAAAAGCATAGGCTGAAAAATTAGCCTGTATTTTGAGTTATAAAAAAGGTTTTTTGCATCATGGGCGGCGGGTAA
>PIVQ01001583.1 GCA_003354055.1 Desulfobacteraceae bacterium
GACGTACAGGACCTGGTAGGACACATCACCGCATTGAAAATAGGCGACACTGAATTGTCCGCGGACATCGGGGTAACCGATCCCACAGACATCGCAGGTGACAAGGTCAGCGTTGTAGGAGTTATGTCATCAGTATACTGGCAAGGCGGATACGCCCACGGTGTTACCTTTGATGCCAAGGTTTCCAATACCAACCAGACAAATCTGGCCGGACTGACTCTAAACACCCTGGACAGCACAGCCATAGAATTTCAGTTCATCGTATACAAATACGATAACGCCGCCAAGAAATACTACAAATGCTTCCACGCCAATGAATCAACCCTGAACGGTCTGGTTGAAACCAGCGGCGGTGACCTGGTTCTGAGCATCGATACCGATCCTTCCATGGAAGTTCGAAATCCCCTTAACTTCCACTTGAATGTCAGCATCATGCCTGCAGATGAAGAACAGGATATGCACGTAGCCGTATCTGATACTGACAAGTTCGTTAAAAAATGGGGTGTTCCTATCGGCTAATACAGCCTGATAGTTTTTATACCAACAGTAAGATCACGAGCCATGGCCTTATCCCTTCAGGATAGGGTCATGGTTTTTTTAATCAGGGGCATGACTATAACAATTGCCAGAAAGAATTTTCACATGAAGGTAACGATAAACGTATTGGCAACGGCTTCAATTTGAAAGCCTTTGTGACAAATGCTATATATATTTTGCTTTCTTAGAACGGTGACGACATGTTGCATTTTGATTTTTTATAGTTGTAAATGGGGTTTACAAATTAATTACGGAAAGGGATGGGGATGAAGATTCAGTTGAAAGATCTGGAACAGATGGATCTGTTTCA
>PIVQ01001584.1 GCA_003354055.1 Desulfobacteraceae bacterium
GTCCAAGGCCGTCCAGTTCCGAGTTGAACCCTGTATAGATCATGGAAAATATGACAGAGGCCGCCATAAATCCGATGACAAATTTGGGAAATCTGAACCAGATTTCTCCTAAGCCCACCTTGGCTCCCGTCTCTTCCACTTCCACCCGGGTGGTGAAGTACAGGGCCACAAAAAATGCAATCACACCGATGAGAACATTCTGGATCA
This sequence comes from Desulfobacteraceae bacterium, assembly GCA_003354055.1. The sequence goes on from PIVQ01001584.1 coordinate 208, forward strand.
TTTTGATGGTGGCGGCCACATACAGGGCTTTTTCACCCAAAAAGGCACCGGCAGCAGCAACAGCACCGGAAGCATCAATGGTACCGCCCATCCAGGCACCACCAAGGATCATCTGTTTGTCAACGGGAAAGGTCCCCTTGATGACGGCGGGCATGACAATCATCATGATGGCGGTAAATACCAGGGAAAGCCCCACGGCAAGCGTGAGCTCCTCTTTTTTAGCCCGACAGGCCGAGGCTGCTGCTATGGCAGCAGAAACACCGCAAACCGACATATCGGAACAGATCACCGCGTTGAGCCGTTTGGAGGGCATGCTAATTATTTTCTGACCAAACCAATAGGTGACCAGCCATACCGTCGGAGTCACCACCCAGGCGACAAAAATACCGGCAGTACCAATGGTGATAATTTTCTCAAACAGAATTTTGGCCCCCAATAGCACCAGCCCTGTTTTAATATAATATTCGGTCTGGACCGCGGGCATGACCCATTTGGGAGTACCAACCGTATTGGAGATCAACATACCCAGAAGAATCGCCCAGGCAGCATACCCGATGCCATAATGTTTCATGGTAGCCTGGTTGCTGAAGAACCATGCAATAATCGCCACAGCAAAAATAAAAGCAAAGCCCATGGCAAA
>PIVQ01001585.1 GCA_003354055.1 Desulfobacteraceae bacterium
TTCGCAATCCACCGAAAATCGCATTTACGTTCAAATAACAATTACTATTGCGAGGAGCATTTTATGTACACACGTTTTTGCGCACCGAAATTGCTGTGCAATGCACTCGTGAAGGCCCGGGGAATTGAAACGCCATTTTTCCGAACAAGCACCGCCTTACCGTGTTCGGGTTTTGAAGTTCAATTTGGAAGTTGCTGGAACCCGGGTAGTACAAAAGCGAGGCAAATTAGGCGAATATTAAATGGTCGTTTATTAAAAACAACCAAATGACAATCTGGCTGAAGCTCCGACCGATTTCATTTCAGAAACCATGGGGATCAAAACAACGTGAAAAGTTTCTATTCGCGACATCTATGGGGCTATTTTGAATCAAGGCCATTCTCGTCCACTGTTGCTTACAGAATAAACGCGTTTTCATTTCCTGATTTCGCGCAAAAAACGGGGGTTTTCAGCACGTACGTCCCAATGAGTGCTTGGATTTTTTTAAAACAACGTGATTATTCCCAAAATCAAGCAACACGACTTCTGCAACTGTTAGATTTCCCCCAACTCCCTCCAGAAGCTCAGAATAAAAATCATGTTTTTTTCACATTGATCTCATTTATTTCCAAAACAAAAGCCGACCACCCAAGTCCGTTTTCACCAACTTCTTGACAAACTGTACGCCGATCGGTGTGGTGACATTTGGGGCTGTCAACTTTGTAGCCGTCTCAAACGAGCCTCTAAACCAAAAATGTACATATAATTGTCCTCGCAATAGTAGACCTTTCTGGCGTTTTTTTCAACCCCAAATTGCAAAGGAAGGGTGTACTGTTTGCTTCACGTGACAGCTTCCACGACATCCTG
>PIVQ01000753.1 GCA_003354055.1 Desulfobacteraceae bacterium
TACCATCATCTTAACCGATCACTGCAAACTGCGGCATCACGTGTTCACGGGATAACGTTGAAAATTCTCCGCGCAGAGACGCCAAAATCGCAGAGGCAGAGCAGGCGTCCACCCTTTGCGAGCTCTGCGGCTTTGCGTGGAATATTGCAACAGCAGCGCAACGCGCATGGAGGACGAATTCAGATTAAGATTATGAGCAAGATTAAGATTACGAGCAAGCCATTCTCTATCCGCGTTCATCCGTAATGCTATCCGTAGTTTTCTTGTTTTTTTGCACGTTTTTGTCTGGCCGCTTTTATAACAAGCTGATTAGCAACGAATGACATAACCAACTAATCAACTTCTATTTTCAGACCGGATTAACAGGATGGACTGGATTTTATTCACCCGCATCCTGTGAATTCTGTTGATCCCGTCAAAAAAACTCCCTCTTTATTCCTATAATGGAATGGTTTCTGGCTGTTGAGATCCGTCCTCATTTTCCGGGTTTGTGGACCGCTTGTAGGGCGTGAACCAGAGCTCAGTAAAAATGCCCCTTTTGAGGTTTTATCTCGCAAATAAAAGTGTCCCACCTGCTGGTTGATTTCAGGATGTAATAATAAAATCAACGCGCATTTCTTCGTCTTTGCTGGCCAGTAGTTGTATGTGCATGGGCATGTATTGCTGACCTTGGAATTCGGCAATCTGTTTGCTGATGTTACTCAGCAACTGCTCGACTTTTTCCCGAGTTTTAGGAGGGAACTGCATGGTGGGAATGAGTTGTACCTGAAGATGTCCATCGTGCAGATTGATGATTCCGGCAGAGCGGATCAGTTCGCGGATAATGAAATGGTCATCGCGATGGTTGTCGTAGAGTGGGCGAAATTCGTTCGCGAGTTTATAGATGAGGTTGCGGGCGATTATGCGTAGGCTGTCCATGAAGGCTTTGCGTCGGGTGTCGAGCCGAAGGTACTGTTCTTCGATCAGAGCATTGAGTCGGGATTCTTCGCGCAGTATTGCAACCGTTTGGCTTTCAACATCAGTTAATTGTTTGTTGTGCGCGTCAATTTGCTGCTGAAGTTCCTGTCGTGTTTGTTCGTGTTGTAAAACCATTTTTTCGTGTTTCTTTTCCAGGTTGGCTTTCTTTTTCTGGAGCTGCTCTCGTTTCTTGATTTGGCTGGGATTACTGCTATCGACGGGCATTTGCTCAACAAGTTGCTTGATTGAGGCGAGGGAGGTGTTTTCCCGATGCAACTCCTTGTCCCGCTTTTGTTGCTGTTTTTCTCGTTTTAGCAACAGTTTTTTAAGGCTGGATTCAAAGGCGGCTTTCTCTTTTTTGAGGGCTTTGAAGGCGCGACTTTCTATTTGCCGATCGGTAAGCTCGGGGGCAATTTTTTGATAGCTTTCGAAAGCCCGGCTGGTGAGTTCATTGATGCCGACATGCCGATCCATATAGCCGAAGTCGTTTTCCTGTAGCCAGCGGTTGAAGATGGCTCGGATGATTTCCTGGGCTGCCAAAGACGGATGACTGCACAGGATGCTTACTTCTATGACATTGCCGTTGGGATTCGTGGCACGAACAATGAGTTTTCGGATTTTCGGGTTTCGTTTCCACGGGACTTCTTGCCAGGCGAAGTGATAGATGCGTAGCTCCTTGGAGCTGTTACGGGGTTTCGCGAGTTTCATTTCCTGTGTGGGTTGATCATCGTTCCATGCCCCTTTTTTATAATCTTTTTCCCATGTGATGATGTGGTCTTTTTTATTGTCGATGATTTTTTCGAGTGTCTCAAGGCCATAGATTCCTCGATCAATTACCCATGTGATAGAACGGTCAGGATGATCGAGTATAGTACGAAAAGATTGTGCACACATAAAAAACCGATCCCGCATATCATAAAAACTATCGGCATGTTGCACGTAGCATGGGTTGCCCTCTTGATCATGAATAAAGTCCATGTTGATCACTTTTTCGACGCGGTGTTTTCCTCCACACCATCCTTTGAGTATCTTCAGTTCGCCAGTATAATCTGAAGTGTGGGGATCAAAATAAAACCATTGCGATTCAGGAAGATTCAACAACTGCCCATTGAGTCGCAATAACTCCTTGGTTGCCTGCGGTGCAGCCAATTCTCCCAGCAGCTCGCGTTGATAATTAATGGAGCGAATTGTAGGTCCGAGAATGGCCTCAAGCGAAGAAAAGTGCAACGCCTTGCTCTGTTCATGGTTAACCGCCCCCAACAAAATCTGGCCCACCCACTGACGAATCAATTCCGGGCGCTCTTTCCACTGGTCGGTCAATCCTCCAAGCCAATGAGACACCAACAATAATCCGGCGTGATAGTAGAATGACGGTGAGGGAGAAACCGGATGTTCGCTCATTGGCGGGGTTATGCATTGCGGTGGTATCGAATAGTTGCGAGATCCTTTCGCAGCGTCCGCAGAAACAGGGGTATTAGCTTCATTATCACAACTATTAGATTCCATCGCCTGCTCGACAGTATCGTCAGAACCGGTAGATATCAGAACAAATTCAGATTTCGAAACCTCAACCGACTTAGAATCTTTTTCGCGCTCTGCCGCAAAGATCTGACGAATCCGTTCTGAAGAAAGCGTCTCATTGAAATAGCGCGCAACCTCTTCACGAATGATTTGATTATAGTTTCGTGTGGAATCCTTAAGTTCATGATAGCGATCCCGAACGTACCGCTCGATTTCCGGTGTCACTTTCAGGGGAGCACCCTGCCCGGCCATTGCCTGCATGATCTTATTCCAGTCGCCTGATTTCAGGGCGTTTCCCCAACGCTGCAGCGAGCTGCGCGACACACCGAACGTTGCAGCAAGTTTGCGTCCAGACATACGGGCATTATACAAACGTGCCAGCATCATCTTAAAGGCAGGTTGTTCACGATCGATCGGCACCTTTTCAAGCAAAGCCAGACCAATAAAAACAGCATACTGCGATGGGTCGTCTGCTATGGTTGAAATCGTAATATCAGCCGAACCCTTGACCGGGGTTAGAACGGGTTGCAATATAGTCCCCATGCGAACCTCTTTTGTTGATTATCTCGTTTTGTCGTGAAGTCGAGATTATGCAAAGAGGTTTGCATTTTATAAATCTTTGATTCGCAAAAACTGGACTCATTTAACTTGCGAGCAAAACGGCCCATTTACTGAGGTCTGTAACCCTTGGTGAAGCCATCGTCACTATCGCCAAGCTTGGTGGATACCTAAACCGCGGGTGTGATGGTCCGCCAGGGTTTCAGTCTCTATGGAGAGGATACGCACGGTTCCACGACATGGTCTATGCGCTCATGCTCAAGGAGGAACACTCATGACTGCGCTGTGTCGCATATACGGGGCAAGCGCAGCCCTAGCCCGAGTTTCCCCGCCTAATGGGCGAAATTAGAAAAAACTTGTAACAGTTCAGGTCTCCGGCGAGGATGGGGTGGAAGCATTCGAGCACATGAAAAAAAAGAGTAAAGACAACCATATTTTCAGCAACACT
>PIVQ01001586.1 GCA_003354055.1 Desulfobacteraceae bacterium
TCGGCAGATTCAGCCTGCATATCCAGCATCTGACCTTCAACCATACCGCTGACACCGGCAGCTTTTGAAATCCTTTCCACCAGCTTCAGCCGGATTCCCGCATCCGGAAATGTGTCAAACATCTCATCAGCAGCCGCCACAACGTTAAAGGCATGGGTCAGAAGGCCGTCACCGGCAAGAATTGCTGTGGCTTCGGAAAACTTCTTATGGCAGGTGGGCAGTCCCCGCCGCAGATCATCATCATCCATGGCCGGCAGATCATCATGGATCAGAGAGTAGGTATGGATCATTTCAATGGCACAGCAGGCGGGCAGGGCGAGCACAGGTTCCTTACCGCAGGCCTGGGCAGCTGCCAGGGCCAGAACAGGGCGAACCCGTTTGCCGCCGGCCATTAATGAATGGGTCATGGCCTGAACCAGTTCAAGATCTCTGTCAAGACGACCAAGGATCCGGTCAAGGGCATCTTCAACCAGTATCCGGTTCTCGTTCAAATATTGAGATAGGTTAAACTCAGTCATCTTAAAGTTATTCCGTCTTAAACTCGGATTCTTTGGCATCCCCGTCACCGCCCCGGGTGAGCTGGGTAATCTTTTCTTCGGTTTTATCCAGAATATCCAGGCAGAACCGGGTCTGGGCAATGCCGGTTTCGTATTTTTTGACTGCCTGCTCCAGGGTCAGTTCCCCGGATTCCATTTCTCGGACAATTTCTTCCAATTGTTTAAGTGCGGATTCAAATGTCTTTTTTGCCATATCTTATTCCACCCGGGTCACCAGGCGTCCTTTTGAAAGAATAATTTCAACCCGGTCGTCCCGGGCAAGGGTTTGGGCATCCATAACCACACGGC
>PIVQ01001587.1 GCA_003354055.1 Desulfobacteraceae bacterium
TTGAGCCCAGCCGTTTCCTTCCTCTCCAAGAATCGCTTTTTTAGGAACTTTAACGTCATCATAAAATATTTCACATGCAGAAACTGCAGGGAGAGCCATTTTAGGTTGTGGGGTGATTGTTATTCCTGGTGTTCTGGCATCAATTATTAGAATTGAAATACCCCCTGATTTTTTTTCAGGATTTTCTTCGGTTCTGCAGACTGTGATTAAATAGTCAGCAACATCAGCACCGCTTATAAAGATTTTTGAACCGTTAACGAGATAATGATCTCCGCAGTCTTCTGCAAAGGTTCTCATGGAACCTAGGATATCAGTTCCACCATCTGGTTCTGTAAGAGAGAGGGCAAATTTGCATTTCCCTTCCACAAGGCGGGGTAAAAAAAACTTCTTCTGCTCTTCAGTACCATATAGTCCAATGGATTTTCCACCGAAACAGACGCTTAAGAAAAAACCAAACGCCACAGGAACGCACCCTTTACTCATCTCTTCAATGGCAAGGGTTAAATCAACAATTCCTCCTTCTGTACCACCATACTCCTCGGGAATTGAAATTCCCAGATAACCGTTTTCCGCAAGCTTCCCCCAAAGGTCTTCGGGAAATTTTTTCTTTCTGTCCAGCTCTATTGCGTATTCAGGTGGGCATTCCTTTTTAATAAATTCAGCTATGGATTTTTTTATCATTTTTTGTTGTTTGGTTAATTCAAATTCCATTTTCTTCTCCTGATTTATTGTTGTGCCTGCTTAAATGGTTATCCATTGTGTATCCATTGATTGTCCATTTTTTTTGCAATAAAGTTACTATTCATTATTTATGTTGTCAATAAATTAATAATAAATCATATATA
>PIVQ01000754.1 GCA_003354055.1 Desulfobacteraceae bacterium
CAGGAACTTGTCTTTGAATCCTTTCAGCAGGAATCTGCCGGCACCAGCAGAAAATTCGGAGGAACCGGTCTTGGCCTTGCCATTTGCAAACAACTTAGCTCTTTGATGGGCGGGCGTATTTCAGTTGCCACCTCTTCAGGGAAGGGCAGTTTATTCACCCTCCATCTGCCCCGCGTGGAAATCAGCACCGGACAAGAACCTGCTCAGCCTGAAAAAAGTGTAAACCTGAATAAAATCCGATTCTCCAAAGAAACCGTACTGGTAGTTGATGATCACGATCCCGTCCGCTTTATGCTCAGAGAAATACTTGAAAAAATAAACCTTGAGGTCATTGAGGCTGAAAATGGTGAGCAGGCTATAGAAATGGCTGTGGCCCAATTGCCGAGCCTGATTCTGATGGATGTTAAAATGCCGATCCTCAGCGGAAGGGAGGCCACTACGCTGTTAAAATCCGATCCGATCACCCGGAATATCCCGGTCTGCCTTATGACAGCCGCCATGCAGCAGTCATTCAAAGAAGATCTATCCAAGGACGGATTTGCCTGCAGCCTGACCAAGCCAATTGTAATTGCAGAATTGATGCAGGTACTGATCAACAACCTTCCGCTGTCCCCTCCGGCGGATATTAACACACGGCTCCCCAAGTCCTTGCTGGCGCTTGAACAACTGGATATGAACACATTAGATCCTAACCTGAAGGAGAGACTGGGCCAGGAAATTATTCCCCATATTCCGGAGCTCCAGGAGGCCATGAAGATTTCTGATATCCAGTCCTTTGCCCGGCACACCCTTGATCTGGGATCGGAATTCGAATGCAGCGCGTTTCAGACCTTTGGTGAAGAACTGTTGCTTCAGACCGAAGCCTTTGATATTAAGAAAATCACTCAGAGCTTAGAATACTTTTCCAACAGCCTGAAAAAGATTCAGACTTAAGCCGGACCCCCCGGCGGACATTTCACGAACTATGGCAATTCCTTTTTCGGAGCCACAAAACTCCTCAGCCACCCCCAAAGGGTATTTCCGCGCAGAAAATCTTTTTCAGAGGCTTCAAATACCTGGTTCATTTTTTCCGTGTCCGAATACCGATCTTTCCGGGTGATCATTTCCCTGTCAGGATCCAGTTCCTTTACCACACGGGCCGGGTTGCCGGCAGCAACCACATTGGCCGGTATATCCGAGGTCACCACGGAACCGGCACCAATGATACTGTTTTTCCCAATGGTAACCCCTTTGCAGACAATGGCGGAATCCCCGATCCAGACATTTTCCTCCAATATCACCTGTGACCGGGTGTCAGGCGGCAGGGACCGGTCGTAAATCCCGTGCCAGTCGGAATCCGTCACATAGGCATGGCTGGCCAGCATGCATGAATCGGCAATGGTGATACTGTTAGCGGCAGAGATTCTAACGCCTGGAGAGATGAGCACGTGGTCGCCGATACGTATCCCGTCAATATCCTTCCGGTCGGACCAGACCGTCAGGCGGGTTTTCTTGTCCGCACACCCCAAAAGAGTAACATGACTACCGATTGACACCGGACCTCCGAACAGTTCAATATACCAGGGTTTGACAATATAGGGATGGGATCCCAGGGATAAAAGTTGAGGTTCCAGGTAGTGTCGGACATAAAAAGCCAGAAGACGGTACCAGGCCTGTTTGATATAATATGGTCGTTTATCTTTAATCATTTACAAGCCTTGTAATTTACAGCTCTTTAAACCTATGGCCGTCCCAGCTGTCGTGGTCAAAAAGAGAAGCGGCCGGGGTCAGTTGGTACAGGGCATCTGCAGCCATGAGAACCACTGCATTTGTCCAGGAATACTTCTCTTCGGGCCAGATCACCATGTCCGGATAGGTATATCCGCACCAGAAGGTATTGTCCGGAAAAACCCGACCCTGGATCCATGAGAACAACATTCTGGCCTCCTGCTTCCGGCCCATGCCGTGAAGGGCAAGGATCAGCTCACAGGTTTCTGCAATAGTCACCCAGGGCTGATCAGACACACAGAGGCAGCCCTGATCTTTGATGACATATTTGCTCCAGTATTTGTCAATACGGGCAGCGGCCTTTTTACCGCGCAAGGCCCCGCTTAAAATGGGATAGAACCAATACATGGAAAACCGGGACTTGGACACGTTATAGGTATGGATATTCTCCTGAATAGAAGTTTCCAGCCGGGTCAAGGCATCTGCCCACTCAGGCCTTGGCTCTCCCAGAACCCCGGAAATGGCCATGGCACATTTGAGACTCATGAAAATCGAAGAAGATCCGGCCAGCAGGGACATGGGATCAACCTTTCCCTCCGGGCTTTTCGCCCAGTAGATCTCTCCGGATGCCGTCTGAAGGTTTAAGGCAAATTCAATCCCCTTTACGGCACAGGGCCAATATCGGGCCAGTTCATCCTTATCCCTCTTGATTAAATACTGATGAAAAAGTCCCACTGCAAGGTAGCAGGCCATATGGGTCTCACAGGTCCTGTCCTTTGGGCTACCTTCTATATAAGATGAAAACCAGGAACCGTCATCATTCTGTTTTTTTTCCATCCAGTCCAGGGCAGCCAGGGCTTGCGTATAGAGCCCTCCGACATTCAGTCCCATAACCGATTCCACAAGATCCCAGGGATCGGTTTTTCCGTCCAAATGCCAGGGGATGTCGCCGGTATCTTGTTGAAGGCCGGCAATGGAGCCTGCAACTGAGTCGATGTTCAGAGACGAATCAGGGATTATTTTTGCTTGTATCGGGCGCATTATTCTCTCTCAAATTAGTAATATCCTTTAAAAAAGCATGCTCACAGTATCAAACCTTTTTTTTTTTTACAAGATTCTTCCGTATTTATTCATGAATGATAATTCACCGGCCATTTTTTCAATGCAGCACAGTCCTCAAGGAGCCCATGTTTCACGCAAAAAGCAGACAACCAGCTGAAATTGATTAGGATCTTTTCCATTTAGCCATAGAAGTCATAAAAATATTTTTCCTTGACAACATAGATTGATATCTGTTAATCAAAATGAATGGTCATTCATAAAACTGAATATATACCCGAACAATAGGAGGAAATCATGGTAAGAAAGATCAGAAAGGCTGCAGTCATCGGGTCCGGAATCATGGGAGGTGGTATTGCTGCCCTTCTTGCCGGCGCCGGTGTTGATGTGCTGCTGCTGGATATCGTTCCTTTTGACTTAACTGACGAAGAGAAAAACGATCCTGCTGCAAGAAATCGTATTGTTAAAGCCGGTATGGATGCAGCTCTTGCATCTAAACCGTCCCTGTTTTTCAACAAAAAAGATGCCGGTCGCATCAATATCGGAAACCTCGATGATGACATTGAGAAACTGGCTGAATGTGACTGGATTGTGGAAGTTGTTGTTGAGAACCTGAAGATCAAAAGAGATCTGTTTGAAAAGATCGCCAAGATCAGAAAAGAAGGTTCCGTCATCACCACAAACACCTCAGGTATCCCCCTTAAAGATATCAG
>PIVQ01001588.1 GCA_003354055.1 Desulfobacteraceae bacterium
TGACCTGTCAAAGGTAAGGTCTGCGATACGAATATCTTCCTGATGGGCCATGGCCAGTTCATACGTAGCTTCCAGCGTATAGACAGGGTCTCTGACGTCCAAAGACCCGGCAGATCCCAGAGTCGCTCCGGGAGATCTGTTTATCAGGGTGTTGATCCTGGCTTTTTCGGTTAATTCCAGCTCTTCTAAAAGATGGATGTCATACTGAATCTGGGCGGTCTGGGCTTGGGCCTTGGACAGATCGTACAGCCGGGATTGATCCCGGGCATAGTTGTTCTCTCCCATTTGGACCAATTTTTGATTTAATGCCAGATTTGCCCGGGCAACGGTAACTGCATTCTGGATGTAGACCAGTTCATAGTAGGCCGTGGAAAGATCCCGGACCAGAACCTTGATCGTCTTGTCCAATTTGAGTTTGGATATGGCAACATCGGATTCCAGTACCCTTCCCTTCTGGGACAGCGTTCCGGGAAAAGGAATGACCTGGGACAGGGTAAGGTTCCAGTCCTGGGGTCCTAAGCGGGTCTCAATGGGAGAGGGGTAAAACGTTGTTGCAAGCGTGGGATCAGGATAGCTGATCCCGATCCTGTAATTTTCTATAAAGGTTTGCCAGGAGTGTCTGGATGCGGTAATTGAGGGGTTGGTGTCATAGGCATAGGTCAGAAGGTCCGACAGGGTGAGCCGAGTTTCAATTCGATGGCTCTCGATCTTTGCCAGGGTGGCGTGGTCCGTTTTTTCCCCGGTTGTATCTGCCCGGGAAAAGGAAACCAGTCCAAATAAGATAATCAGTCCGAAACATATTTTCTTTGCAAGCTGCGTCATGGCAAAAGTCCTTTCATTCTCA
>PIVQ01001589.1 GCA_003354055.1 Desulfobacteraceae bacterium
CAGCATGCTTGAAAGATTCAGATCACCTGACAGTGCTGCGTCAAAGGATATGGTATCATCTCCGGCATTGTTGTTGGCATCGGTAATGGCCTGGCGCAGGGAACCTGCACCTGAATCATTCAGGTTGGTGACATCGAAGGTGGCGGCATAAAGCACTGCCGGAACGGCAATCAGGATCCCTGTCAGAATGATTAAAAAAAGATGCCGGAGTTTTAATTTTGTGGACAGTTTCACAAAAAAATCGGACAGGAGCATTGTGATTACCCTTATACTTGATTGATAGCAGTTTCAGTCCGGCTTAATAGAAAGCCTGATCTTTATCAAGGCAATATCCATATCAACATGAAGTACGACCTGGCTATGCAGTATATGAAAATTTAATTGGTGTTCATTTTTTAGTTTACCCAATTAAGACAGATATTTAATACTTGTCAACGAAATTATGAATAAAGATTGTTTTATTGGGTGATCCATAAAAGCGCCAGGCCTTTTTTCAGGCATAACATTTGTGAGAAATATATCTTTATCTTCCAGGTGTCCGGCCTGGGCGAACAATTTTAAGCGCTTCTAAATTTGCTTCTAAAAAAGCCGTGAAACTGCGCTGCAGCCGCGACCCATTGGATTGCATCCAGGCAGTAAAAAGGCATCTGCCCGGGGGCAGATGCCGTAAGTTACAAGGTTATGCCTGGCCTTTCAAGTCAAAGGGGCGGTTCGCCTTCCCCGGCCTTTGATAGTAAGGTCTTCAATTTGTCGATGGCCTCCTTTTTCTGGTCCGGCGTCAACCTTGGGTCATTTTTCAATGACTCTATTTTTGCGAGGATAAAGGCCTGTTCCGCTCCTTTT
>PIVQ01000755.1 GCA_003354055.1 Desulfobacteraceae bacterium
GATATAAGACGGACTTGTTCTCTTATATATAGTTGTAACATATTTATTTTGACGAATTAAACGACGAAATTAAACGACGAAATTAAATAATGATTTCGCCCTGCCCGGCGGAGCCATGGAATACATAGACTTTTATGACCCTTCCAGGGCCTTCCAGAACATCTTTGAAAAATACATACCCTTTCCAGAGCCTCTTTTAGACACTTTGGAAAGTTTTGACTTATCCAGGGAAAATTGTAGAAACTTTAATTAAACGACACACACCTTCCAGAACATCCTTAGACACTCCAAGAGCTTCCAGAGCTTCCTTAGACAATTTGAAAGAAATTTGAGCAACCTTTTTTTAAACGACACACTATTTCCTTCGGAACATTCTGTGTACAATGAAAAATATTCTCCCAAAAATGATTTTATATTGGTAAAACTATAACAAAAATTTAAACGTTTTTTTTAATGTTTTTTCGCATTTTATTATAGGAAAATACGTTTTTTATTATATTATATCCACTATTATGGATAACTTGGATAATATATTGGATATATTATGCTTATTATCCGCGTTTTTTATTCGTTTTTTTGTTAGTTTTGTGGATTTTTTTTGCTGCAGGCGCTATGTTTTTCTTAAAATTGAATTATTTTATTATATTAAGACATATTATGGAACCTTTTGAAAAAATAATTATAACATTAGGATTAACATTTTCAGTGATTTTTTCTTGTTTTCTTGGAGTTTTAACATATAAAACGTGTAGAAAAGAATCTAAAGAATATAATTTGGCTATAAGTAAAGAATATAAAGATATATGGTTAGATATTGAAAAATTATTATTTTTAACAAGAAAATATATATTTATTTATAATGCGTATTATGTTAATAATTTAGATTTACGTAAACCCATAAAATTTAAACATACGTATCAGCTTAGGAAATTATGCGAATTTTTAGAAGAAGATAAAATGAAGAAATTAGATTTTAATAAAAGTCTTCATGAAAATATTGAAATTATTGGTTATTATAATGCTAGTAATGTAAGAACACAAAACACAATTGTATATCTTTATATTTTTATTAAAAAAATAACACAAATTTCTCGTGTAAGTAATAGTAATGCTACAAAAGAGTTTATTAGTTTTAGAAAAAATTTACATTTTTTTTGTAGTTGTATTGAAGATGACGCAACTATTTATGATTATCTTGAAGTAATTTCTAGTAAAAAGAGCAAAAGTGATAAAAATAGGTTTATTATTGATTTTAATAATTTAAATATTATTTGGTATATAACAAATTATAATATAGAATATAATAATTATACAATTCGTGATTATAATTTTGATAAAAATACTGGAGGTTATAGTATATATTTTAATAGAGCAGAGAATGAATTAGTTACAAAAGATAAAAACGGAACACAAATTGTGAATGATACTAGTGGAAAAATACTAAAAATTGAATGTTATGATATGCATATTTCAAGTTTATTTAGTAGAATTAATATTAAAAGTTCGGTATATTGGAGTTATAATAGAGGAGCAATATTAAGTTGGATCCCTGATAAAAAAGAAAGAGTAACAATGAGTAATGAATATTTGGAGTTTCTAAAAGAATTTTGTAAATCCGTTGAAGATTATAATAATGATAATATTAGTAATTATGAATTTCAAGAATGGTTCAAATACTTAATGGAAAATTATGAATATGAAGCAAATAAATATTGTGAAGATTATAAAAAAATTTGTGAAACTGGACATATAAGTATAGATATTCAAGAAATGGAAGAAGAAATTCATAATGCGGAAGAATGGGGAAATGAAAGTGTATGTATAGAAATTCATAATGCAGAAGAATATGATATACTTGATATTGACGAAGAATTAACAGAAGAAGAACAGTAATTTTTTACGATTTCGCCCTGTCCGGCGGAGCCACGGAGTATAGAATTTCTATCTTTTTAAACCTATTTAAAGAAAAGATTATAATAATATATGCGTAACAATATGAACTCTTTATATTTCTTACCACACGATATTGAAAAAATTATTCTCTCTTATAAAGAACAACTTGAAATATATGATAAATATTCAAATTGTATTAATGAAATTAAAAATATAAATTATTTAACATATTCATATCAAGAAATTGATGAATTTGATTCTGATAACGAGTTTGATATTAATGAAATACATTCAGTACGTGCTCATATTAAAGAACCTATATCACATCAAGTGTTATATGAGTATGATTTAATTACTAATTTTTTAAATATATATTCATTGAATTCACATAAAAGAATATCTACCAATGATTATGATGATATTATTGATTTTGAAGAAACTGTTGAAATAATTGATATGTTTGAAATATTACAAAACGAAAAAGAAAGAATGCGACAAAATGAAGAAAGATATCAAGAGAGAATGAGAGAAATAGAAAGACTTAATAGAGAAGAAGTAGAAGAAATTAAACGAAAAAAAGAAAAAATTGAGTATGAACTTTCACTTGAAGTTGAAAGACAAACTATACAAATATATGAAAATAATAAATCACAACGAGAAAATAAAAGAAAGAATAATAATAAATATAAAAATAGAACAAAGAAATTATCAGTGTTAAATAACAATAGACGAAAAAATATTCGTCGTAAGATGAAAAAATGCCGTAAAAACTGTTGTAAAAAATATTTGAAAGTTATTTGGTAAATGAGTCAATTTAATTATATCGTTTTATTTTCATTCTATTGTTTGAAAATAAAAATATTTACTAATAATATAAAACAATGGCACATCCAACATTACGCGTTGTCGCAAATAACGATATTTTAACTGATTTAGTAAACCATCATTGTACTCTTGCTTGGAGTATATCTGATGTTAATTTAGCTGCTAGATTTGCTATTACTGGCAGTATAAATATTGAAATTATAAGTAATAAAAACCCTGGTCTAATGATAACAGGTGTTGTTCCAAACAGAGCTGATTTTATTCTCCTAACAACACAAGCAATTTCAGATGCTGTTCATGGTGGTGGCCCTCCAAGAAAAATTATATATTATATAGGTGGCGTGATTGTTCCAAAAACACCCCTTAATATGGTTGGGTCAACTCGTTGGCACTAAAAAATATATTTTAGACAGCTTTGAACAATGATTTTAAAATGAAACACTTTACATATCCATTAATAAAGGATTACTTATTCTTTATTATCCATTGGTTCCATTATTGCATTATTTTTCAAAAACATATGGAAATTATTTCTCGTCTCTCTCTCTCTGTAAAACTATTATCCAAATTATACTTAAATTATACTTTAAATTATACTTTATTATACTAAAATTATATAAAAATATACTTTTAGTATATATAAGATGAATAAACAAGTTAATAAAGAATGTTCTTATTGTAATAAGACAATAAAGTATCAAAGTAATTGGATTAAACATTTAAAAACAGCACGACATTTGAAAAATGTTGAAA
>PIVQ01000111.1 GCA_003354055.1 Desulfobacteraceae bacterium
GCTGCCCTGACCGATGCTGCAAAAGAGACGGAGCTCATGCGCAAGACCTATAATGAGCGCCGAAAATTTGTGGTGAAACGCTTAAAGGAGATGGGGCTGGGGATAACAGTGGAACCCACCGGTGCCTTTTATGTATTTGCCAATGCCAAGCATATTTCCATGGATTCCTATGCCCTGGCATTTGATATTCTGGAAAAGGCCCATATCGGAGTGACACCCGGGATTGATTTCGGTGCCAACGGGGAAGGGTATCTGCGCTTCTCCTATGCTAACTCCATGGATAATTTGAAAATCGGCATGGACCGTATGGAAGGATATTTAAAAGACTATTCATGAAGATTCACGGCGTAGAATTTGTTAAAAGTGCGGTAAAGGCGGCTCATTACCCGGAGTATGATTTTCCTGAGGTTGCCTTTGCCGGACGGTCCAATGTAGGCAAGTCTTCTTTGATCAATACCTTGATTCAAAGAAAGGATATGGTCAAGACCAGCTCAAAACCGGGATGTACTCAGCTGATCAATTTTTTTCTGATCAATGAGAATCTGTCCTTTGTGGATTTGCCCGGATACGGGTATGCTAAAGTATCCAAAAAGATTCGGGCCCAGTGGCAACCCATGATAGACCGGTATCTGTCTACCAGAGAGAGTCTTCTGGGTCTGGTCCTGCTCATTGATATCAGGCGGGACCCACAGAAAGAGGAATTTGAAATGGCCAAGTGGCTGGAGTCCCGTGATATTCCCTATCTGGTGGTGCTGACCAAAGTGGATAAATTGTCCAAAACCAAACAGGCCAAACGGCTGACCGCCATCTGTTCACAGTTGAACCGGGATAAAGACGGGGTGATCCTCTTTTCCGCCAAAACACGGAAGGGCAGAGAGGTTATCTGGGAAGAGCTTAATAATTTGATTGACTGGCATGACAAGGGAGAAGATCAATGACAAAAAACGAAACCAGATCCGGATTTGTGGGCATCATCGGTGCGCCCAATGCCGGCAAGTCGACCCTGCTCAATCAGGTGCTGGGCCAAAAAATTTCAATCACATCCAAGAAACCCCAGACCACCAGGGACAATATCATCGGTATCGTCAACCGACCCGATTCCCAGGTGATCTTTGTGGATACCCCAGGTATTCACAAAAGCTCCACCCTGCTGAACCAGCGTATCGTGGACCAGGCCATGCAGGCTCTGGAAGATGTCGAAGTTATCCTGTTTATGGTGGATTCCGTATCTCGGAATTATTCTGCTGAAAAACTGATTTTAAGACGGCTTGAAAGGGAAGTAAAACCTGTGGTTCTGGGGTTGAATAAGATTGATCTGGCTGACAAGGCTGATGTTTATGCACTGGTGGAAGAATTTACGGCATTGTTTGATTTTAAGGCCATTGTTCCGATTTCAGCAAAAAAAGACATCCAGGTGGAGAGTCTGCTCCAGGAGTTGGAATCCAACCTGAGTGTCGGTCCCAGGCTTTACCCTGAAGAGACCTTTACGGACGTGTCTGAAAAATTCATGGTGCGGGAGACAATCAGGGAAAAGGTGTTCCGACTCACCGGAATGGAGATTCCCTATTCCAGTGCCGTGACCGTGGATGCCTTTGAGGTTGAGAAAAAGCTCATTGTGATCCATGCCAGCATTCATGTGGTGCGTAACTCCCAAAAGGGTATTATCATCGGGAAAAAGGGTAGTATGCTCACGCGGATAGGCTCCAGTGCACGGAAGGACATTGAAGAGATGCTGGGGTCAAAGGTACTGCTCAAACTCTTTGTCAAGGTGACCAAAGACTGGATCTCCAATGAACGGCATTTGAGTGAATTCGGATATTAGGCCGTGGACCCTTATTATACTTTTATCGATGACGTGACGCTGAAGAAAGAAAGGGCTCGTGCCAGGCAGATCCGGGCCAGCCAGTGGTGGAAGCGGAAACGCTCATCCGGCATCTGTCATTATTGCCAAGAGACATTTCCCCCAAAAGAGTTGACCATGGATCATGTCATTCCAATCGCCCGGGGCGGTCGGTCGGAAAAATTCAATCTGGTACCCTGTTGTAAGGCGTGCAATACCCAAAAAAAGCAGATGTTGCCGGCTGAGTGGGAGACTTATATGGAGGGGTTGAAGAAATAGACAAAATCCGGCAGTGTAGTAAATTTTACTATCTACACTGCCGGATTAAAATTGCTACGCATTTCTATGCAATAGAATTATCTATTTTTTACTGCAGAGTCTGTGGATGGTCTGTGCATGCCATTCACCGCGGCCGGAGAATGTGGGCTGACCAAGATCAACCAGGCGTTTGGCAACCTGGTCATAGGTGGCGCCTTCTTTGCGCATGCTATCGATAATGTCCATGACCACGTCCCGGGGGAGAAGTTCTGCATTACCCTTGGTCTGAGTCTTGGGCTGAGCCTGAGTCTTGGGCTGAGCCTTAGGCTGGGCGCTGACCACTTTTCTCCGTTTTCTCAAGACCGGTTTGGCAGGGGCGGCGGGTGCGGCAGGTGCCGGTGCTGCTTCCTGCATTTTTTCTTCTTCAAGTTCCGCCTTAAGCAGTTCTTCAACAGTGCCGCCAGTGCCTTCAGTCGTCTCTATGGCGCCAAAATCCTCTTCAGGTTCCTGAGAAGATACATAATGGTTCTCAAATGCCGGCGGGGTAGTCATATTCGGACCGATATTCAGGTGTCCCAAAACCATTTCAATGGCATCAGCCTGACGCTGAAGCAGGTCAGCCTGTCTTTCCTGAACAGTGATCATATACTCCTGGTTTTTGACCATGGTCTCAACTTGATTGGTCAGATTGTCCATCACATCTGCCAGCAGGGTCATCTGATCATCAGCCGGAATCTGGTTGGGTGCCTGCTGAGGGGGGAGCCCGGGAGTGGGTTGCCGTTTCATCTGCGGATTTCTGGAGTTCTGATATCCGCCGCCGCTGCCGCCATATGAATGAAATCTTGGGCCACTGTTATGGTGGTAGGAATTGTCAAAGTTTTTGCGTGTTTTCGGTGTACGCGGTTTTTCAGCCTGGCCGTTGCGAAGGCTCTGTAAAAAATCGTTCATTTGTTTTGCTTCCTCCTTCGGAATATAAACCCCTGCCGCACGAAAAATTTATCGAATAAACAGTATTTCAAATTTCAACCGTCCTGGGTCAGATGCGAGCAATTCAAGGATTTTATAGTAACATTCTAATATAATGCAGCGTATTTATCTATTGTTTTGGTTCAGATGTCAAGTGTTTTTTGCGATCCTTACAGCCGGCGATAAATCAACATTGCTTTCGCCGGAATCCTGCGACAGATGCTTATATTGAATACTTTCAAAGCCTATGATATCATAGATGAATAAAAAAAGCCAGTCCCCTGGAATGCCCGTGGTCAAAGGCGATTCCGGTGGCTGAGTTCCAAGCTAATAAAAATGATGTAAAGGATAAAAAAATAATGGAAAATAAACATTATGATACCCCGTTTTCAGTTGACAGTCCGGATGTAATCAAACGTGATCTGCTCGAGCCCATTGAATACGCATATAAATCAAAAAGGAGCATTGATATACGGATCACCCAGCCGGAATATACCTCGGTCTGCCCCATGACCGGACTGCCGGATAACGGCACCATCATCATTGACTACCGTCCGGATGCCCACCTCATCGAATTGAAATCCTTGAAATTTTATCTCATGCAGTACCGCAATGTGGGGATGTTTTACGAGCATGTGATCAACAAAATTTTGGATGACCTGGTTGAGGTGTTAAAGCCTTTAAGCATGAAGGTGACCGGTGAATTTACGCCCAGGGGCGGGGTCTCTTCCAGCGGCACTGCCGAGTATATCAAGGAGTAAGAGACAGCTCCTTCTCATAGGTCCGGATCAGTTCAAGGGTCTGGGCCTGGCTTTCCAGGCAGGATAGGTCCCGCCTGAATGCAGATGCCCGTGGCAAGCCTTTAACAAACCAGGACAGTCTGCCCCGCAGCATTTTGCAGGCAGACTGCTCTCCAAAATACTCAACATAAAGCTGGGTCAGCCGTTCCATTTTTCTAAAGATTTCGCCGGGACTCGGCGTGGTGTAGCTTCCCTTGTCCCAAAACTCTTCAATCTGGGCCAGAATAAACGGATTGGCCATGGCTGCACGGCCTACCATTACGGCATCACATCCGGTGATGTCCATCATTCTTACGGCATCCTCAGGTGAATTGATGTCTCCGTTACCGATAACCGGAATATCAATTCCATTTTTTAGGCGTTTGATCTGATCCCAGTCCGCCGATCCCCTGAAGCCCTGGGAGGCGGTTCTGGGGTGCATGGCAATGGCGTCGACCCCTATCTCCTGGGCCATTTCTGCGATAACCATCGCCTGGTCACCCGAACGGTCCCAGCCTGTACGGATTTTAATGGTAAAGGGAAGGGTGGTGGCCTTTCGTACCGCCTGTAAAATTTCCCTGGTAAGCCCGGGTTCCTTCATCAAGGCGACTCCTGCCCCCTGCTTAACAACTTTTTTTACACTGCAGCCGAAATTAATATCAAGGATATCCGCCGTACCCATGTCATCTACAAATGCAGCAGCCCTTGCCATGGCGTCAGGATCCGAACCGAATATCTGGGCGGACAGCGGCCGTTCCGCAGGCTGGGATTCGAGCAGGGTCAGGGTCTTTTCCGAGTTATAAAATAATCCTTTTGCACTGACCATCTCCGAGCAAACAACCGCACAGCCGCATTCCTTGACCAATTGTCTGAAGGGCAGGTTTGTAATACCGGCCAGGGGGGCCAGAAAGGTGATGCCCTGAATTCTTAAGTTCTTTATTTTCATTGAAGTCTACCTTTTTTGGTGTCCATCCCTGTCCTTGCGTAACAAAACAGACAATTGTGAAAACAGGGATGATGCTGGTAAGAACCAATGTCAATGGCCTTGGTGCATTGACATCCCTTCCCGCGTCTCTGTCCGTAGTCCTTGGCGGTTTCAGGGGCGCCTCCTAATAGTTGTTTATACAGCCTGCCGTCGATGCAGGCATTGGGGCTTACATTTTCGATATTCTCCAGTGTCTCAAATAGTTGTTTTTCACAGCAGAGGAACAGTGCCATGCTTTTCTTTGCCAAACTTCCCGCCATTTTTTTTATAACTTTTTTTCGGGCGGCCAATCCCGGGTCCCTGAATTTAATTGTTCCTGGCGGGAAAAGCCGGCGAATTCGCTGGTCCACCTTTTTATAGGGATCGTAAAAGCTTGTTACACAACGCTGAATACCCATATCGGACAGAGCAGTTAAAATGAATTCAAAACTGTCCAGGTTTGTCCGGGAAACCCCGTCTTGTTCATAAAAACAGATGGGGTCAAACCGCCAGGCTATCTGTGCCGGGTTTATCACCTCGCAAAGCCGTGCCACCTGGCCCAGTCGGGTGGCAAGATTCGGAATCCCCGGTTCAAGCATGGGCGCCTCAGAGTTAATGGTAAAGTTTAAAAACAGGTTGAACCCCTGATCTGTCAGGATGCGGTGGGCATCCAGATCAAGGAAGGGGTCCAGGTTTTTTGACCAAAACACAATAGTGTGAATGGTCTCGGGCGAGACGTCTACTCTGCGGGTCTGGCGGTTAAAGGGATTTGTTACCGTAAAATATCCTTTGGTGATGCCATCCAGAAACCAGGGGGTGTACCACCCGGGGATGTCGGTCCGTCTGGATGCGGACAGGACTTTTGCGGGCCCCTCCGCCGGTTTAACCTGTGGTGTATTCGCCGCCGGTTTCTTAATCGCCGGTTTTTTAACCAATATCCGGATCCGGGTCTTTCTTATTGTTTTTAAGGGAGGCAAAAGAGATGATTTTCCCCTTTTGTTCATCAGGCGTCTCGCCGGGTGTATCTTCAGCATCGGATAATTCCCCGTCCGCCGGAGCGTTATCCCTGGACGGCAGCGTCTCAACTTTGGCAGTCCCAAGTTCGTCGCCCGGACACTCTACCACATCCAGTCTCATCTTCTTTCCGTTCATGAAAAAGTCTTCCCCGTTGATATATGCGTCTTTCAATATCCAGGTAACCACCTGGAGGGGGATCTGAAGCATGAGCAATTTAATCTGGTACCAGTCTTTCTTATGGTCCGGCAATATGCTTTCCACCCGTGCAAAAGAGACCGGGGAATCTTCTAAATGTATCAAAATTATATCGTTGATTGTGGCCATGGGCTCCTCAATTTGCTTAATTTTTCTTGTCAACCTGCAAGATATACCATACTCTTGAAATTATCTAAAGATGACAAAAGAAGTAAGTCTGGCAGTTCGGTTAAGATTCCAAACAAGATTCCAAGGGGGTGCCGTTGGATAGGAAGTGGAAGGTCTTTCTCCTGGTTGCAGTTTCCATTTTTATGTCCACACTGGATTCAAGCATTGTTAATGTGGCCCTGCCGTTTATTATGCAGGATCTGAGCGAAGGTATGGGTGCCATTCAATGGGTGGTGACGGTTTATTTGCTGACGGTATCTTCCTTTTTACTGACCTTTGGCAGGCTTTCGGATATCAAGGGCCGCCCTATGATATATAGGCTTGGATTTGTCTTTTTTACCCTTGGATCGTTTTTGTGCGGTGTGTCCGGAAGTGTAAACGGCCTTGTTCTGGCCCGCGGGGTTCAGGGGCTGGGCGCTTCCATGCTTATGGCCTGTTCTCCGGCTCTGATTGTGGATGTGTTTGAACCCGAGAACAGGGGTCGTGCGCTTGGTCTTGTGGGGGCCTGTGTGGCAGCCGGACTCACCACAGGTCCTGTGGCCGGGGGGCTGCTGCTGGAGTATTTTTCATGGCGAAGTATTTTTTATATCAATATTCCCGTGGGTGTGCTGGCCCTGGTCTTTTCCGGCGTGGTATTTGAAAAAAAAGACAGACGCAGTCAGGAGTCACTAGACCTGGTCGGTAGCCTGCTCATGGTTGTTCTGGTTTCCAGTATGATTATCGGCCTGGTAAAATCCGGTGAGTGGGGACTTTTCTCGGTTAAAGGGATGATTTGCTGGGGAATCTGTGTAGGTGCCGGAATCGGGTTTGTGATTAATGCCCGGCGGGTGCCTTACCCTCTTTTTGACCTGGACCTCCTTAAGATAAAGCTGTTTGTTCTGCCTCTGGCCTCTTCTTTGATCCTCTTTATGGCCCTGTTTTCTTTGATCTTTATGATGCCCTTTTATCTGAGTCTTGCCTGTGAATTTTCTCCGGCCCGTACCGGACTGACCATGATCGTTCCTTTTTTGTTTCTTCTGGTGGTCTCTCCCGTGTCAGGAGCCCTGTCCGACCGTCTTGGCTCCATGGCGTTGTGCGCAACAGGGATGGCCTGTCTGACCCTGTCTCTGGTGTTGCTGGGACAGCTGACCCCTTCGGACGGACTGTCAGGGATTATTTGGCGTCTGGCTCTGGCCGGCCTGGGAACGGCCATGTTTATCTCTCCCAACAGCACGGTGATCATGGGGGCGGTTCCCGTAAACCGCCGCGGGGTGGCCTCGGGTGCCGTGGCAACGGCCAGAAATCTGGGAATGGTCATCGGGGTGGCCCTGTCCAGTGCCATTTTTACCTATACCTTTGCCCGCCTGAATCAGGGTCTCGGGCTGGATAGCTATTCACCGGAAATGGCCGAAAGTTTTATGACAGGATTCAGGCATACCATGACAACCGGTGCCTGGGTGGCAGGCCTGGGTATCGTAATTACGCTGGCCCGTGGCAATGATAAGATAAATTAGTGGGAGACAATCATGAACGTACCTCAGACATATGATGCACTGGACAATCCGGCCATCCTTGAATATCTGTTTCATCCCAGAAAAGACAATCCGCTAAGAGGATCACAGGCAGGCCGTGAAGATTTCATGATACCGGTGGCGGACGGGGTCTCCCTTGGGGCATCCCTGCACTATTCAGATCTAAATGCTCCTGTGGTGTTATTCTTCCACGGCAACGGAGAAATCGTTTCCGATTATGATGAACTGGGCCAGGCCTTTACCCGGGGGGCTGGGGTCAATTTCTTTGTGGTGGATTACAGAGGATACGGAGCCTCTTCAGGAGCGCCCTCTGCCACGGCTATGATATCGGATGCCCATATGGTTCTGGCTTTTGTAGAGGAGATGATGGCAGAAAAGAAGATGACGGGAAACCTTTGTGTCATGGGGCGGTCCCTTGGCAGCGCGCCTGCCCTTGAGCTGGCTGCCAGGGCTTCATTTGAATTTCACTGCCTGATTGTTGAAAGCGGGTTTGCCCTGGCAGGACCCTTGCTCAGGGTACTGGGACTGAATCCGGAACGATTCGGTTTCAATGGGGTGCCGGGTGATGAAAATCTGGATAAGATGGGGAAGGTACGCTGTCCCTGTCTGGTGATTCATGCCCAGTTTGACCATCTGATCCCCTTTTCAGACGGCCAGGATCTGTATGATGCCTGTCCTTCAGAGAAAAAGTATCTGCTGGAAATCAAAGGGGCCAACCACAACGATATCTTCATTCGTGGTATGGCCCCTTATCTGGATCAGGTACGACAGTTCTGCCGGGATTGAATACCGGCCCGCCGGCCTGACTATTAGGCTATCTTTTCCCCAGAGGCACTACAAATACAGGGGTGGAGGTCCGTTTCAGAACTTTACGAACCACATTATCCCCCATGGCTTCGGCAATAAGTCCCTGCTGTTTGCAGCCCATCACAATGACGTCACAGTCCTCTTCAACAGCTGTACCAGTAATTTCCGAAGCAATAGACTTGCTTTCGGTGACCAGAATCTTTTCAATGGGTGAACCGTCCTCCATGGGGGCGGCCTCCTGATTCCCTTCGGCAAAAAAACCGGCTATGGCCTGGCGGATTCTCAGGGCATCCACATTCTTGCCGGTAAGCAGGTTCTGAGCACCTGTTTTTTGCTCGTTTTTAAGATTCTGGTATAAAGTCTCGCCAAAGGCCATTCTTACGAGTTTTTCAGAGCTCTTGCTGGCCTCTTCCATGACGTGAAGTACTATTATATCAGCCCCGGCATAGGCAGAGTATGAGGCGGCATGCTCAAATACTTCTTTCATATCCGTGGACAGATCCGATGCAAATAAAATTCGTTTGGGTTTTTGGATCATTCTTGGTCTCCAATTGGTTGGGGTTTGCGTAAATCTGTTTCATAATATAAATGAAAATCAGCGGAATGCAAAGCGGATTTCCTTTAAAATGACGAGCAGGTCTGCTGCGCCGACCGGCGCAGGGGATCAGCTAGCTCATGAAAACCCCTTTGGGGCATCTGCAGCACAGGTGCCGATGCTGCTTCCCATAAAGCTTGCAGCGCTCATCTGCTTGGTAATCTTAGCGCTGTCACATTCCGGGCATTTGATCCCCTCGGTCTCATTGGCAAACACCAGTTTTTCAAATTCGGCTTTGCATTTGTCGCATTTGTATTCATAGATGGGCATGGATGGTCTCCTTATCTTTTTCTTCATCAAGGTCAGAACCTGCCTTGTTTGAATTTTTTCAGTCATAACTTCTGGCCAAGCGCGGCTTCCCTGATCATATCATAAAGTCCCTGCAGGGTCAGGTCGTTGTTTTGCGCTGCATTTTTCAGAGGGATATTAGCATCAAGACCAATTCCTTTGAAACTGAGGGGCTTGATCACCAGATCCGGATCAATGCCGTGTTGCTTGCAAAACACGTTAAGTGATGATTCCCCGGTACCCGGAGGCGGTGTTACAGGTATACTTTTGGGTGGGGCAGGGGCCTGTGTGATTTTATTGTAGCCGACATACAGACCTGCCGTCAGCAAAAGCAGGCAGGAGGTTAATACGATCAGGTGTATGGTTTTGCTTAGTTTCATTCTATTGTCTTTTTCAGTAATGTTGTCCCGAACAAACTGACACAGTATCAGCTCTAATTCAAGTCAGCTTAATCTGATATTGGCCAGCACAGGCAGAATTTTATTTAGGTAACTGACACCGGGCCGGGCAGACCGAAAGCGGCTCTCACTGTCTTTAAGATAGTCTAATTCCGCTACGCGAAAAACCGTGAAACTGCGGCCTGCGGTCCTCAAACAACACGTTTTTTTCCGCTCCGCTGCATAAGACTATCTAAGAAAACAGGTGGTCTTATGCCGCTTTCCGGCCTACCCGGCCCTAAGTGCCGAATCCGAACATCGTGTTTGTAAAGTGGCACGTATTCTCAGAATTTTATAAATAGTTACCTCGGCCGACCCGCCGACACCTCTATTTTCTGTTGCCATATAAAATCCTATTAGATCATTTTAGTGAGCATAACCAAAATAACCGGCTCGGCCGGTTTGGACTTGCAAAACTTAAAGAAGGCGATTAGTATTCCCGAATCTTTTATCCGTGCAAGAGATACGGCATGATTGAAAAAATCAAAGTTCCATATCGAAATTGCGGTGTTTGCCGGAAATTTTATAATGAGGTAAAGTAAATGAGTAGATGTGCTTATATTCGATCCACGGGAATGTATGTCCCGGATAACGTGGTCACCAACGATGATCTATCTAAATTAATGACCACCAGCGACGAATGGATTCAACAACGCTCCGGAATTCGAGAAAGACGGTATGCCGCCAAAGGCGACCGATGCTCTGATCTGGCAATGCGGTCGGTTGAGAATATGCTTGAAAAAGGTGATGTGGCAGCAGATGAAATTGATTGTATCATTTATGCAACATTGAGCCCGGATTATCATTTTCCGGGTGCCGGAGTTTTCCTTCAGGAAAAACTGGGATGGGCCGATCGAGGTATTCCATGTTATGACATCCGGCAGCAGTGCAGTGGTTTCATTTACGGACTTCAGATGGCCCAGTCGTTTGTTGAATCCGGCATGTATAAAAATGTATTGCTGATCGGCGCAGAACTGCACTCCAACGCTCTCGAGTATAATGATCGAGGAAGGGCGGTAACCGTCCTGTTTGGTGATGGTGCAGCAAGCGCTGTGATTTCAAAATCCACTGATGATACTTCGGGTATTCTGACTACACAAGTGCATGCCGACGGCAAGGGTGCAATGAATGGTATCCATCTGGTTCTGTTCGATATCGGTAAAAAACCTATTGTATATTATGACCCGTCCAATGACGAAAAAAATCAGGCCTTGTTTCCTGAAATGCCGAATCCCAAAAATCTATTTACCAATGCAGTCAGGCGCATGGTCGAGGTGAGTCAGGCATGCCTCGAAAAACTCAATTTAACGGTTGATGATGTTGATTGGGTTCTTCCCCATCAAGCCAACAAGCGCATCAATAACATGGCTGCCGAGTATCTCTCGATTCCGGAAGAAAAAGTGCTGTATAATATACACAAATACGGTAATACAACCGCTGCCACTATTCCGCTGCTGCTGGACGAATTTACCGTAAACGGCACGATCAAGCGCGGTGATTTGATGCTGCTGGTTGGATTCGGCTCCGGTTTTACATGGGGTGCAAGCCTGGTAAGGTATTAGCATAGAGTAAACCCATGAAAACTGTCATATGAAGTTCTTGCAGATAAAATATATCGAGACTTGATCTACCTTATATTGAGCCATTGCCTGAAAGTGCTGGGGGTGTCAATCTGAGCCAATTCACCGGGTAATTTCAACAGCCCTTTGCTGTATGCCGCGATCAATCCGCTGAGGAATTTAGCCCGGAACACGTTGGAAAGAGCCTTGACCGGAAAAAGGAAGGTCGAGCTGTACTAGGGCTCCACCCATTGTCCAAGGGTGTTGATCTCGCCAGCGGTGACAATGAAATGGATGTGGGGATGCAGCCAAAGCTTGCCACCCCAGGTATGAAGAATGCCGTAAAAGCCTATCTTGGCCCCCAGGAGCTTGGGTTTTTCCCCGAACTCCGGTAAAGTCTGTGCCATAGGTTGTGAAATCTTTATTTTATAGGTGTTTCGAGTTTGCCCGGGTGTTTGAAACTGCCTTATCCACCGTCCAGGTTTAATGTAACTATAAAAAATATCCTTTAGCCAGGCTGAATCGGAATCGGATACTGGAAAATAGCACAAAACGTGTTATCTTAAGAAAAGGTCAAAATTTAAGGTGTTTCGATTTATATAGGGGAGAGTGGAGATGGAATCATTGATATATATAGGTGGGTTTGTGGCGGTGTACCTGCTGCTTCAGATTTATATTTTGCCGAAAATGGGGATATCCACCTGAATGAGAGGGGCCTGTCAGGGGACGGGCAAGGAAGAGAAGAACAATCCGTTTGAGAGCAAAGAGTAACTCCCACATCCGTTAGCAGGGGGCAAGGGCCCTGCATAAAGCCGGGCCTGCTGTAAAAAAGTATACCTTCCGAAGAAAAACCTAATTATTTTAATTTCTTGACAGCAGATTCATCCCCATTTATAGTTCTTTTCAAAAGTGCAAAGTGATAGTTTGTACTTTGTGATTTTTAGAATCAGGAGGGACATGTGGGGAATTCAGAGGGGCGGCCCAGAACGGGGGACAACACACCCATGCTCAAAATGAAGGAACTGGCAGATGCCACGGGTGTGGCAAAATCCACGATTCTGCTTTACGTCAACAAGGGGTTATTGCCCCTGCCCGTTAAAACCAGCCCCAACATGGCTTACTATGATCCTCTCTGTGTAGACCGCATCGCCTTTATCAAAAAAGTACAATCCACCCACAGGCTTCCTCTGGCTGCCATTAAGGGGCTTTTGCGTGAGATGGACAAGGGAAGGGATGTGACGCCCCTGCTGGAACTCCAATCCATGGTTTTTGGCTCTTCCGTTGAGAAAATGAATGCCCATGCATTTGCCGATGCCGCAGGGCTGACAAAGCCGCAGTTGCAAAATCTCTGCGAGCTTGGATTGATCATGCCGGTGGAAAACGATCTGTTTGACGATCAGGATCTGGATCTGGCCTGCCAGCTTAAATCCTGTATAGATAGAGGTGTTATTGCCGAAGATCTGGCGTTTTACCCTGAATTTGCCAAAAAAATTGTGGAAGCTGAAATCGGTTTAAGAGAGACCTATACCCAGGGGCTGGGATTCAGGGAAAATGCTACCCTTACCCTGGAAATGACTCAGATGGCCCGCGGTCTTCGTGCCTATGTAATAGACAGAACCCTGCAAAAGGAACTCATCGGATTTAAAGGACTTAAAAAAAATAAAAAGGAGAAGTAATGAGCGATCTTCTGTTTGACCCCATTCGTATCAACAATCTAACGATAGACAATCGAATTTATCTGCCGGCCATGCACCTGGGTATGGCCCAGGAGTTTGAAGTCACGGATCAGATCGTTGACTTCTACGCCCGCAGGGCACAGGGTGGGCCGGGGATGATCTGCGTGGGATATGCCACCGTGGATGAATTCTCGGGCAATACCCAGAACATTGGTGCCCATGATGATAAGTTTATCCCCGGCCTGACCCGCCTGGCAAAGGCCATCCGGGATAACGGATCCCTGTCAGCGGTTCAGATCAACCATGCAGGAAGGTACAACTTCTCCTTTTTTCTCGACGGTAAGCAGCCCGTGGCCCCTTCTGCGGTTGCCTCCAGAATGACCAGAGAGACTCCGAGAGCTTTGGAAATAGACGAAATCAAGGCCACGGTTGCATCCTTTGGCGCTGCCGCAGCTAGGGTAAAAAAGGCCGGGTTTGATGCAGTTGAAATTTTAAGCGGTACCGGATACCTGATTTCTGAGTTCTTGTCTCCCCTGACCAATCAGCGGACCGATGAATACGGCGGATCCCTTGAAAACCGGATGCGGTTCGGTCTTGAAGTGGCCCAGGCTGTGCGTGATGCAGTGGGATCTGATTTTCCCCTGATCGTCAGAATGAACGGCAATGATTTCATGCCCGGCGGCAACGACCGGCAGGATTTGATTGAATATGCAAAAGCCTTGTCTCAGGGTCCTGTGGATGCCCTTTGTATCAATGTGGGCTGGCATGAGGCGCGGGTTCCCCAGATTGTTGCCCAGGTGCCCCGCGGGGCCTTCGGCTACCTTGCCAGGGATATTCGGTCAGCCGTGGATGTGCCCGTGATTGCAAGCCACAGAATCAACGATCCTGAAACCGCCAGGGATATGCTCAAACAGGGGTATTGCGACATGGTGGCCATGGGCCGCAGCCTTATTGCAGATCCTGATCTGCCGCTTAAATCCAAAGAGGGCCGTGAGAAAGAGATTGTCCACTGCATCGCCTGTGCCCAGGGCTGTTTTGACAATCTGTTTAAACTTAAGCATGTGGAGTGCCTGTGCAATCCCCTGGCCGGGCATGAACACAAAGGTGCCGCTCCCAAGGCTGAAACCCCAAAGAAGGTGATGGTGGTCGGCGGTGGCGCGGGCGGTATGACAGCCGCATTAACAGCTAAGCGTCAGGGCCATGAGGTGACATTGTACGAACGGTCCGGCCGACTCGGCGGCCAGCTTCATCTGGCAGCCGCCCCTCCGGGAAGAGAGGAATTTGCACAGTTAGCAGTTGACCTTGAAAATCAACTTAGCGCCGAAAAAATCCCTGTGGTGCTGAACCAGGACGTGGGCAATGAGCTTCTGGAAGCCAAAAAGCCGGATGTTATTATTCTGGCAACCGGTGCCCAGCCCCTCCAGCCCCCCATTCCAGGAATGGATCTGTCCCATGTGGTCGGAGCCTGGGACGTCCTTGAAAACAAAGTGTCCACAGGCAAGCGGGTGGCCATTGTGGGCGGCGGCGCCGTTGGCGTTGAAACCGCTCTCTTTCTTGCGGAAAAAGGCACCATGTCTGCTGAAACCCTGAAGTTTCTCCTGGTGAACAAGGCT
>PIVQ01001590.1 GCA_003354055.1 Desulfobacteraceae bacterium
CAGCTTTAAAAAATCTCCGTCGATAATCAGCAATTTAACCCCATTCTCTGTAATCGAGCGATGAGAGCTTAAATCATCTGAAACCACATATGATGTCCCTTTGGTTAATATTGATTTTGATTCTCCGCCTGTGAATTTCTGATCCAGCCTCAATGGGTACCAAAAACAGTCTAAAGAGACAATAGCATTCACATGTTAATACATGTATCTTTTTTATTGTCTTGGGTGGGCATGCAAGCCAGGAGGGTCAGACGCTGCCGGGTATGGGGGAATCTGTTAAAACCACCAAACAAAATATGATGAAAGGAAAGGCAGCTTTGGGGCAGCTTCCTGCCCGGCGGGTGGCCGGGTAGGAAGTAAATCGTGTAATTTTGGCGCCGATCCTTATCTGTTCAGAAAACTTGCTATTTCATCAATGGCTTCCAGGGATTTGTCTACGTGTTCTTTGGTGTTAAAGGGGCCGAAACCTATGCGGACGGTACCGTGGAGTTTGTCTGTACCCAGTTGTTCATGGACCATTGGGGCGCATTGGAGACCGGTGCGGCAGGCAATATTGTAGTCTCCGTCCAGAAGGGTACCGATGTTGATGGCCTCCTGTCCTTTGATATTGAAGCTGAGGACGCCGATATGGTTGTCCAGATCATCTGCACAATAGGTGACCACGTCCTTGATCCGGGATAAGCCGTCCCTGAGCTGTCTGGTCAGGGATATTTCAAGGTCATGTATTTTGTCCATACCCTGGTCTTTTACCCATTGGACGCCTGCGTAAAGCCCTGCGATACCAACGATGTTCATGGTGCCGTATTCCAGGCGGTAGGGATATTCTTCCAGGTGATGGC
>PIVQ01000756.1 GCA_003354055.1 Desulfobacteraceae bacterium
AGCGCCTATCAAAGTTTTTAGGTTTCCAGAGACTGCCGTCCGGGTTTTCAAGGGTGAAGGGGGCGTCGCTGACCTTTGTGAGCAGGGTGTATCTGTCCGGCTGCTTAAGGGCGGTGAGAAATACCGCCGGCTTGGCCAGGGAGCCTACGGGACGGCGGGCATCAATCGCCCTGTTAAATCCCATATACCTGAGTTTTTTTCCGCCGATAAGCGCCTGGATTTCATTGGATGCCCTTGAGGTGACAACTATCCCGGCTTCAAGCTGTTTGTTCCGGCCCTTTAAAAATAAGGTCAGCCCCTGTTCTGCTGCCAGCTGAACCTGGGGATCCAGGGGGGTGAATATTCTAAGGCCCATGGTTCTCAGGTCCTCTTCCCTGTACTCCTTGAGAAGCCGCCGTTTGACAAGGTCCAGATAAAAGGGAAACGGGGAATCGGCGAGGGTTCGTTTTCTGATCACTTTCAGAGGGGTGCTTCGGGATGTCTTTAAAAGGGAGGCAGAGATCAATTCCTGGCTCGCCATCAATCCCAGAACCGTATCACGCCGCATCTTTGCCCGGTCCGGGTGTGCCCTTGGATTATACGCAGACGGCCCTTTGAGCAGACCCACCAGCAGGGCGATCTCATGGGGGACCAGTCGATCAATCGACTTGCCGAAGTAGAAATCCGATGCCAGGCCAAAGCCGTGAATGGCCCGTTTCCCATCCTGTCCAAGATATACTTCATTCATATAGGCTTCTAAAATCTCATCCTTGGAGAATTGAAACTCCAGGGCGGCTGCCATAAAGGCCTCATTGATCTTGCGGATCAGTGTTTTTTCCGGGGTGAGAAAAAAGTTTTTGGCAAGTTGTTGGGTCAGGGTGCTGGCCCCCTGGCTCAGGCGCCTGTTTTTCAGATTAACTGCCATGGCTCTGAAAATGGATTTGGGATCAATCCCGTAGTGGGTGTAAAAATTTTTATCTTCCACGGCAATAATTGATTTTTTTAGCAGATCCGGGGTCTGGTCCAGGGTTACAAGACGGCGGTCCTCCATGGAGGAGGGATAAAACATACCCACAACCACCGGATCAAGGCGTTCCATGGTTCGTTCCTGGCCCGAACTTACCACCCGGATCACCTTATTTTGCTCTATCCGGATTTGTGTGAGACGCTGGGGGCGTTTTTCATCCCCAAAGTCAAAGGGCCGGCAAAGAATTGAAAACCTGTTGTTTTTACGCAGATAGGTGCCCGGAATATCCAGGGTTTTACTGGCTTTTTCAGGCCGGTACCCCATGAGTTCCAGTTCTTTTTCAAAGCGGGCAGGATTTAGATCCAACCCTGTATATATTTCCAGGGGACGGGCGTAAACCCGTGCAGGCAGTTCCCATAACCTGCCCTGGAACCGATTCTGAACCATGAGGTTGAACCTATAGGAATATCCAAAAAATAATCCTGCTGCGGTTAATACGAGCAGGATTATAAAGCGTCGTTTTTTCATCTGTGTTCTTTCATTTATGTCGACAGGTATGAATCAGGGTCGGCCTATTTGTTAACAATTACCTCGTATGCCTCCCGGAGCAGCGGCAGGTCAACCTCCCGCTGGTCGGCGCAGGTCAAAATGGCCTCCATATCCGATACCAGTTGTATTTTTTTCCCGTTCTGCCGCCATTTGGTCGATAATTTGTTCAGGATTCTGGCCGGATCCTTCCCCTTTTTTACGGCAGTGCCCAGCTTTTCACCCAGATCCTTTAACGGACCATCCGTTGTCAGGGTGACAAAGGTCGCTGTCCAGGGAATACTTCCGGCCATGAAGGTGGCAGGAGAGGCTCCCATGGCCAGGGTCAAGGTCCTTGCCTCAGCAGAGGCTCGGGCAAAGAGCGTTCCCATTACAAATCCTTTTTTCCCCTCTGTACAGGCAGCCATGGTGTTTACGCTAAGGGCATAGACCCGAGCCAGGATATCGGCAGCCTGAACCCCGATGGGATCCGTGGAGAGCACCGAATTCGCTTCAGGTCCCAGGATGAGGTCTGCCATTTCTTCCAGTAAAGGTTCGGCACCGGCAATGATGCCCGTAATCGTTCCTGATTCCACCAGATCATCGGTTTCAAGGGGACCTGCAAGGGTCAGGACATCCATATCTGTTCTGTGGTATTCCACCAAAAGGTTCTGAACCATGTGAAAGGGCAGTAAGGTAGTGCCTGGGATAAAGCCCCTTGTGGCAATGATTATTTTCAGGTGCTGTTCGGAAATGGCGATGATCTCCCGCATTGTCGCTTCAAATACCTCAGGCCTGGTGGCGATGATGACTTCACTGGCTTTTCGAAAGGCACTGGCAAGATCATAGGTGACAAAGATATTTTTCCGCAGCCGTTTGTCCTTGAATCTTCCGGGGCCCAGCCGCTCCTTTCCCATATGGCGGACCAGTTTTTTTCTGGGGTCATAGATGGTGATACTGGCGTTGTTGTATATTTTGTTCTCAAGCAGACGTTTTGATACAAGGTTGGCCAGGGCAAATCCCCAGTTTCCTGCGCCCACCACCACGATATTCTGGTCTGCGGTGGGAGAGTATAGCCGCCGGTCCCCATGGGTGGCATAATAGCTTAAGCCGATGTCATTGGTGATGGCAGGGAATCCCAGGTTATCCTTACTCCATCTGCTTAAGACGCCCCTTTTTTTCAGGGTTAAAATTCCGTCTTCAATGATGCGTCCAGGTTCATTGTTATCGATGAAATTCTCAAAATCAGGGGCATGACCAAAGGTTTGCCTGTGGTAGATTTTGATGGTTTTGGTTTCTTTTTGGATGCTTTTTTCAAGATCCGAAAGATTGTTCTTTTTTGCACCGGTAATGGCCCTGGCCGTAAGCTGACTGGCCATGATTTTCTTTTTCCGTGCAATCTGGGTGATGGCGTTCAGGGTTACAAATTCATCAAATTCCGTTCCTCTTTTATCCTGCTGCCAGTCATTTTTAAGTTGGCTCAGCAGCATAGGTTCGGGAAAGGATACATAGCACCTGGAGTAGATGTCTTTTAAGGCACGCCATAAAAAGGTCTTGGGATGGAAGGGCACGTCCATAAGGGTTTTAAACATCTTGATGCCGTTTATCCAGGTTTTGCCGCCTTTTCTGTCGCACATCATCAGATCTTCGGGCACCACGGAATAGGACAGGGCAACCGGCTGGATGACAAGGTCCTGATCTGCATCAATGGCTCCCCGGACCGCTACCAGCCGTTTGGGATATCTGAGGCTGCCGTCTCGGGTTCTGGCACCGCCTCGCCAGGCTTCGAGAAAAATCCCCTGTTGGGCTCCCTGTCTGCTCAGGGCACTGCAATAGTTGTACAGGGCTGCCATCTGGTGTCTGGATGCTCCCTTTCTCAAGACCACATAAGATCCTGTCATCAGCACCTTGGCAATACTTTCAATGGCCATCATGTTTTGCCCTGCGGCAAACACAGGAAGTCCCAGCCCCAGGTCCTGCATCAG
>PIVQ01001591.1 GCA_003354055.1 Desulfobacteraceae bacterium
ATCTCCATCAGGAAAATAAATGGAAATGCCACAACCGCACCGCCCCAAAGGCTTCCCCGGCCGCCGATATAGGCTACGGCAAGGACTTCCACCGTTTTGCTTGTATGCATGACATCCGGAGTTAAAATTCCGTAATAATGAGCGTAAAATCCGCCCAGTACACCGGCAATGGCACAGGACATGGTAAAGTTGAATACCCTGTAAAATACCGGATTAATACCTGAAGTTCTTGCTGCATCCATGTTCTGACCAATGGCCTGGAAGGCAAGTCCCATTTTGGACCGCACCACCCATTTGCAGGCAAGGTATATTAAAAACAATAAAATAATGATCACAAAGTAGAAGGGGGCATTGGACTCTGTTTCAAAGAGTCGTGGCGTCCGCAGTCCCAAGGGGCCGCGGGTCAGCCATACCAGTTTGGTGGTAAGGCCCATAATGGCCAGGCCGAAAAACCAGGACAGACAGGCGGCAAATATCCCCCGCAGACGCAAAGAGATCATGCCGATGATCAGTCCTAAGGCAGCCGCAGTGACGCCGCCGGCAATCATGCCGATCCAGGGTGAAATCCCAAGGTTAATGGCCAAAAGGGCAGAGGTATAGCCTCCAAAACCAGCCACCGCTGCATACCCGAAATTAACGATATTGATATAGCCTGCCGTAAAGTCAAAGCCAACGCTCATGGCTGCGATAAACCCACAGTAAATCAGCCACCTGAGCAGATATTCCTGATTAAAGGGCGGGATAAAGGGCAGCAGCAATAAGAGTATCAACCCTGCAAGCCCTGCCGGTGTCAGGCAGAGTTTATCCAGCACCATATCAAAGGGGTTCATCGTTAGATT
>PIVQ01000757.1 GCA_003354055.1 Desulfobacteraceae bacterium
TTCTTTTACCTGGCCGTCTGCCTCAAAGATCAGGGAGGCAGCAACTTCCTTGAGCCCGAGATTCATGGTTTTATTGACGGCTTTTATGGCAACCGAATCCACCAGTTCCAGCATGGAAGGATTGGCGCCGGATGCCATTATGGAGCCTATGGCTTCACCTGCATCTTGGAGAGAGTCAAAATTGGCAACCCCCATGCACCGGTATTCGGGGATGGGTACAAAGCTTAATGTGGCTTCTACAACAATTCCCAGGGTTCCTTCGGAGCCGACTATGAGTTTGTGAAGCTGGTATCCGGATGCTTCAACCCGGGTATGGGCGCCTAAGGAGACAAGATCTCCGTTGGGCATAACCACTTTCATTCCCATGACCGCGTCGCGGGTTGCCCCGTATTTAACCGATCGAACCCCTGATGCATTGTTTGCAATTTCACCGCCGATGGTGGCAATCCTTGAGGATGCCGGGGTGGGTGGATAGAACATGCCGTATTGTTTCAGGGCCAGGTTCAGGTCATCATCCACAACCCCGGGCTGTACCCGGCAGTACACATCAGGCAGGTTGATTTCCAGAATCTTGTTCATGCCTTTCATGTCCAGAACAATACCGCCGTTAACAGGTACTGTCTGACCGCACATGCCGGATCCCCCGCCTCTGGGAATGACCGGAATTTTATTTTCATTGGCATAGACCATGATCTTTTGAACCTGCTCGGTCGTGTCAGGTTTTACAATCACCCATGGCATGGCATGGTGGACAGATGAATCAGACCCATATACATAAAGATCGGATGGATCTGACTTTATATTGTTTTCCCCTACAATTTCTCTTAATCTGGGTTCGTCAACCGTATTCATTTCAACTCCCTTTTTGATGAATAAACACCAAGTTTGTTGTCATTTACAGAGATTAAGCTATCATACTTCCACAATAGTTTGAAAATTTCAATCCTATTTCCTATTGCCCTGTATTAAAAGTGTTTGCTTGTATAAGCTGCTGAAATCAAAACCCAAAATTCAAAGTTACAGGGTGGTTGTTCTGTGGGGAAATGGAGGCTTTTTGTTAACAGCAAATTTTACAAAAAAAACGGCCTCAGCCTGGAGTGTGTTATGCGCATAAATATGCGTGGCCAGTTTGATATATCCGGATAATATATGAAAAATTGTGATTTGTTGGAGAGGAATCCTATTCCAGGAAATCAGCAATTCGGTTTAAAAAAATATCAACATCCTTGGCAAACCATGGCCCAGGGTTTATAATTCTCAAGCTTAAAACTGACTGTGCCTATTTGTTCTAAATATATTGAGGTCTTATAGCAAAAAGATATTTTTGCAATCACTATAGACCATAAGGATGATGCAATGACCTACACCATAAAGTTTCTTCCCCATGAAAACAGCGTACAAGTTGAAGAGAACGAAAGTCTGATCCGGGCTGCCATGGAAGCGGGCGTCC
Organism: Desulfobacteraceae bacterium; assembly: GCA_003354055.1. The sequence continues at coordinate 1,451 of PIVQ01000757.1, forward strand.
ATATCAATGCCTCCTGCGGCGGCACCGGGGTCTGCGGCAAATGCCGGGTACTCATTGAAGAGGGTCAGGTTGAGGGCGGTGTGTCCGAACATCTGTCCCCGGAGGACCAGGCGCAGGGATACCGTCTGGCCTGTATTTCACAGGTGGCCTCGGATCTTACGGTCCGCATTCCGATTGAATCCGAGATGGAAACCAGCCGTCTGAATCAGCAGACCGGTGCCCGCCATACCGCCCGGGCCATGCATATGGATATTGAGGGACTCAAGGAAAACGGATTGTTTATCCCGCCGGTTGAAAAGATTTACCTTGAGCTTGATCCTGCCATGGAAGGCGACAACCAGGCGGATGTGGCAAGGATAATCAATCATCTGCGTTTTAATCATGACGAGCACAGGTTAACCATGGAGTTGGGATTGATTCGTAAAGTCCCCGACATTATCCGGGAGCAGGATTTCAAGGTCACGGCCACCATTGTTCGGCCGGTGCGCCGTGACGGCAAGAACAGAATTATCAATATTGAGGCCGGAGACACCAGCGACCGGAACTTTGCCATTGCAGTGGATATCGGCACCACAACAGTTTACGGACAGGTCCTGGACCTTCATTCCGGAGATGTAATGGCCCAACACGGAGAGTTTAACGGCCAGATCTCCTATGGGGAAGATGTGATTTCCAGGATCGTTTTTACGGAAAAAGGGGATGGCCTAAAGGTCCTGCACGATAAGGTGGTGGAAACCATAAATAAGGTTATCGGAAGAATTATTAAAAAAGCAGGTGTGGGTGGCCATGAAATATCCACCATTACCCTGGCCGGCAACTCCACCATGACCCAGTTGCTGCTGAACGTCAAACCCACCTATATCAGAAAAGACCCCTATGTTCCTGCATCTATCATGTATCCGCCTTTCCCGGCCAAGGAAATTCATCTGGATCTGCCGGAACATACCATTGCACTGATTTACCCGGGTGTCTCCTCCTATGTGGGGGGGGATATTATTGCAGGCGTCATGGCTGCGGGCATGTATCAGTCCTCAGAGTTGACCCTGTACATGGATATCGGGACCAATGCGGAAATTGTTATCGGCCATAAAGACTGGATGGTCTGCACGGCTGCCTCTGCCGGACCCGCCTTTGAAGGGGGCGGGGTTAAGTACGGCATGCGAGCCTCCAAAGGGGCGATTGAGGATTTTTCCATTGATCCTGAAACCTATGAGCCCATGATCATTACCGTGGGCAATGTAAAAGCCAAGGGCATCTGCGGGTCAGGGCTCATAACGCTTGCAGCCAAACTTCTGGAGGTCGGCGTCATCGATTTCAGGGGCAAGTTTAATCAGAACCTTGGAATCCCGAGAATCAGGCAGACCGATGATATCTGGGAATATGTGCTGGTGGACAAGGAAAACACCCAGATCGACAGGGATATCACCATTACCGAACCGGATCTGGATAATCTGATCCGGGCCAAGGGCGCCATGTATTCTGCTGCCCTGACGCTGCTGGAAGAGATTGGTCTTGGCATCCAGGATGTCGAGCGGATCATCCTGGCAGGTGGATTCGGCTCCTATGTGGATCTGGAGAGCGCCATCACCATCGGCCTGCTGCCGGAGATTGAGCCGGACAAGGTCACCTACCTGGGCAACGGTTCCCTTTTGGGTTGTAAAACCAACTGCCTGACCAATTCCCTGAGACGTAATGTTGCCGAGGTGGTGAACATGATGACCAATTTTGAACTGGCCACCATCTCATCCTATATGGATCATTATATGGGCGCCTTATTTCTGCCCCATACGGAACTCAACTACTTTCCCAAGGTTAAGGCAAGGCTGGAGGCTTTGCGGAAATGAGCCTGTCAGACCAGGGGTATGTCAGAACAATAAGGATAGAACAACCGGTGCTGGGGAATAACCTGGCAGACAGTCAGCGGCTTGAGATGGCCCTGAAAAAGGAATTGGACACAGATCAGGTTCACATTCCCTGGGCGCAGCTTGCCTCCCTGCCGTCCCGT
>PIVQ01000758.1 GCA_003354055.1 Desulfobacteraceae bacterium
CAGGGGTGGCAATCGCCGGTGAAGTCTAGTATATATGAAACTTTGGTCTGCATGCGGGCGGACTTAAGATATGGTTTAGAATATAAAAGGATGTCACGATGATTGATGCAAAACGACTGGGAGACCTGTTCACCAAGCTGGCCCAGATTGATTCGGAATCCCGCCATGAGGCGTTGATTGCGGGAGAACTGGAATCCATCCTAACGGGCATGGGTGCCACGGTGGTGTTTGACGATGCCGCCCAAAAGGTGGAAGGCGACTGCGGTAACCTGGTGGCCAAGTTCAAAGGCAATGTGGATGTCGAGCCCATATTTCTCTCCGGCCATATGGATACTGTGGTTCCGGGCAAAGGGGTAAAGGTTCAGTTTGAAGACGGGATTTTCAGAAGCGACGGCACCACCATCCTGGGATCTGACGACAAATCCGCCCTTGCAATTATCATTGAGGTAATGCAGGTCGTTGCCGAGAACAATCTGCCCTGTCCGCCGGTTGAAATTGTCTTTACCGTGTGTGAGGAAATCGGTCTCATGGGGGCCAAGAAAATGGACCTGTCCCTCATGGATTCAAAATTCGGATACATCCTGGATTCCACGGATACCGAAGGCATTGTCACACGCGCCCCTTCTGCCAATAAGATTACGGTCAAGGTATACGGCCGTGCCGCCCATGCCGGGGCGGCCCCTGAAAACGGGATCTCCGCCATTTATGCGGCTTCCAAAGCCATTGCCCAGCTTACGCTGGGACGAATTGACGAAGAAACCACCTGTAACCTCGGACTGATTTCCGGCGGTATGGCCACCAATATCATTCCCGAATATGTTGAAATTCTCGGTGAAGGCAGGTCCCATAATGTGGAGATGCTCGAAAAAGTCACCCAGAATATCGCCACCACCTTTGAAGAGACTATCGCAGCCCTGAGGGTGGACGGCGAAGATTTGCCCCGCGTGGAGATGATCGTTGAGCAGGATTTTCCCAACACCAATATTCCCGAAGACCATATTGCCATTACCCTGGCCCGGAAGGCCGCTGACAAACTCGGCCGTCCCCTGGAGAGCAAGACCATCGGCGGCGGTGCTGATGCCAACATATTTTTTGGAAATGGAATTGTGGCAGGCGTCCTGGGTACCGGCATGACCGATGTCCACACCCTGAAAGAATCCATCGCTTTGCAGGATATGCTCAATTCAGCCGAACTCATCCTTGAAATACTTCAGATCCATGCCTCAGGAGATAAATAGAAAATGATTCTTTATCTGGACATGGTGTCCGGCATTTCCGGGGACATGGCCCTGGGCAGCCTGGTGGATCTTGGGGTTCCTCTGGACTGGCTGACCCAAAAACTTTCCCCCATTCTGGACGGATTTGAACTCAGGTCGGAAGTTGTATTCCGCAGGCATCTGCGGGCGGTCAATCTCTTTGTGGATGTGACCGACAATACCACCCACCGCCACTATAAAGATATTCGAGGCATGATTGAACAGGCTGATCTACCCGTATCTGTGAAGCAGAATGCGTTGACGGCCTTTGAAAAAATTGCAGCGGCAGAGGCCCACATCCACGGCAAGGATATGGACCATGTCCACTTCCACGAGATCGGGGGCATAGATTCCCTGGTGGATATTATCGGAACCTTTCTGGCTGTGGATTACCTGGGCATCACCCGGGTGGAAGCCTCAAAAATTCCATTGGGAGCAGGCTTCATAGAATGCGCCCACGGTAAAATCCCAGTGCCGGTGCCTGCGACCCTGGCTATCCTCAAAGGATTGCCGGTGACCCAATCCGATGCCAAAACCGAGATTGTCACTCCCACAGGTGCCGCCATTGTGGCCACCCTGGCAGAGAATTTCGGGCCCATGCCTGAAATGGAAATATCCGGCATCGGATACGGATCCGGAAAAAGGGACACAGGCTCTGCCGCTCCCAACCTTTTGCGCATGGTTCTGGGAAAAGCTCCGGCGGGAAAGCCGGCGGACAAAGTTCCGGCAGACGCTCTTGAGTTAAAACCGCAAAACCATATCCTAAGAGACCAGGTCTGTGTCATTACTACAAATGTGGATGACATGAATCCTGAGATCAGCGGGTTTGTCATGGAATTGCTAATGGACCAGGGAGCGCTGGATGTCAGTTTTGTCCCTGTGTTCATGAAAAAGAACCGCCCTGGCACCCGGATTGAAGTGATCTGCCGGGAAGAGGATGTTGAGGAACTGTCCGGGATTATTCTGACCCAGACCACGGCCATTGGTGTCCGATTTCATGCCTGTGACCGGATGATTTTAAAGCGGGAAAGCATAGAGTTTGAGACTTCAGCCCAGACCGGCCTTGGCCGGATCCAGGTGAAAAAAATCACAGATCCTTCCGGCAGGATCAGGTGTGTGCCTGAATATGAGGCGTGCAGAAAAAAGGCCGTTGAACTGGATATTCCCCTGCGGGAAGTTTATGACAGGGTACTGGTTGAAGCGAATCCCCTTGACAGGGATCAGGCCAGATTATACAAGACGAATGAAGGAAAATTCTGATGGGGCTTTCGGATAAAATTATTCTATTCCTGGCCACGGGATTTGGCCTGGGACGGATTCCGGTTGCTCCGGGCACTTTCGGCACCCTGGCAGGCCTGCCCCTTATCGGTATCATGGTCTGGCTGGCGGAAGGATTTTCACCCGGTACCACGGCGTTTTTCCTGATTTGCCTGATACTGATCAGTGTCTGGGTGGCTGACCGGGCAGAACAATTGCTGGGTCTCAAGGATCCCGGCTGTATCGTAATTGATGAAATGGCAGGGTATTGTATTACCTTAAGTCTTGTGCCCGTGACCCCGATCACCTTGATCGCAGGTTTTGCGGCATTTCGGTGTTTTGACATAATAAAACCGTTACCGGTCCGGTATTTTGAGCAGCAATTTTCAGGCGGCGCGGGAGTGGTTTTGGATGATATAATGGCAGGGGTGCTCGCAGCGCTTCTGCTTAAAATAATATACCTGACAGGAATACTTGATTCAGGGTTACTTTAGGAGAAAAAGGGATGGATAAAAGCAAAGATAAGGAAAAGGCGGTTATAACGGCCATGAGTCAGATCGAACGTCAGTTCGGCAAAGGCTCGATCATGAAGCTGGGTGGCAGGGCGATTGAAGCTGTCCCTGTGATCCGGTCCGGCTCTCTGGCCCTGGACAAGGCCCTTGGTGTGGGTGGATATCCCAGAGGCCGTGTCATTGAGATTTACGGTCCTGAATCCTCGGGTAAAACCACCCTGGCACTCCATGCCGTTGCCGAGGCCCAGAAAAGCGGTGGCATTGCCGCATTCATCGATGCTGAGCATGCCCTGGACGTGGCCTATGCCAAGCGCCTTGGCGTTGACTGTGACGAACTTTTGGTCTCCCAGCCGGATACCGGTGAGCAGGCCCTTGAAATTGTCGATATGCTGGTCAGAAGCGGTGGCATTGACATCCTGGTGGTTGACTC
>PIVQ01001592.1 GCA_003354055.1 Desulfobacteraceae bacterium
AAGAATAAATTCATTCAGGGGTTTAAATATAAAATCAACCGCCCCTTTGCCGTATCCTTTGATCTCCTTTGCACTGTCCCTGTCTATGGCTGTAACAAAAATGATGGGAACGTTTTCGGTCCTGTCATCAGACTTTAAGATTTTGGCAACTTCATAGCCATCCATTCCCGGCATCTGCACATCTAAAATGATCAGGGCAAAATCATTATAAAGGACACTTGAAAGGGCTTCATTTCCAGAACCGGCCTTTATAACCTCAGCATCGATTTTTTCAAGGATTTTGGCCAAGGCAAACAAGTTTTCAGGGGTATCATCCACGATGAGTATTTTGGGCCTATGATTCGAGTTTGCCATGATTACCCTCCAGTAAACCAATTATGAAAAAAGGGATGTCTTCCAGAGGTAAAATAAAATCAATACAATTTGTTGCTATTGCTGAAAGCGGCATCATCTCAACCTCGGCTGTGTCCGGGTCCTGGGCTATTGTAAGCCCTTTGTTTGTTTTTATGGTTTTTATCCCTTCACTGCCGTCCGAATTGGCACCCGTCAGGATTATCCCTATCAAATAAGCACCAAAAGAGTAGGCGGCCGTTTCAAATAAAACATCAATGGATGGCCTTGCATAACTGACAGGCTCGTCCACTGACAGAGAAAGGGTTTTGTTTTTTTCAATAAGAAGATGATACCCCCCCGGAGCAATATAGATGTTCCCAGGTTTTATCGTTTCCTTGTCCTCCGCCTCCTTAACCGTCAGAATGCATTTACTGTTAAGTGATTCTATAAGAAAATCATCTTCTGCCGCCATTCTGTGCTGAACTATGATGACAGGGCATGGAAA
>PIVQ01000759.1 GCA_003354055.1 Desulfobacteraceae bacterium
CCGATGAAATATCCCACAAACTTATGTTTGGGATATTCAAACAGCTCCTGGGGGGTGCCGATTTGAACGATATAGCCTTCGTACATGACTATGATCTTTTCGGCAAAGGTCAGGGCTTCGATCTGGTCATGGGTGACATAGATCAGGGTCAGCTTGAGTTTTTCATGAATTTCTTTGAGTTTGCAGCGCAACTGCCATTTGAGTTGGGGATCGATAACCGTGAGAGGTTCGTCAAACAAAATGGCTGCCACATCTTCTCTGACCAGACCCCGGCCCAGGGAAATTTTCTGTTTGGCATCAGCGCCCAGACCTTCGGCCTTTTTATTGAGAACAGGTTCCAGTTCGAGAATTTGAGCAATTTCCCTGACCCGTTTGTCAATGTAGGCCTTGTCAAAGCCGCGGTTCTTAAGGGGAAAGGCCAGGTTGTTGAAAACCGTCATGGTATCGTAGAGCACAGGAAACTGAAAAACCTGGGCAATATTTCGTTTTTCAGGGGGAAGATCGGTTACATCGGTATCCCCGAACTTCACCCGGCCGCTACTGGGTTTCAGCAGGCCTGAAATAATGTTGAGCAGGGTGGTTTTGCCGCATCCGGACGGACCTAAGAGGGCATATGCGCCGCCGTCGTCCCAGATGTTGTGGATACGCTTTAGGGCGTATTCGTCTTCTTTCTGGGTTTTGGGCATATAGCTGTGCGCTATTTCATCTAAGTTTATTTGAGCCATTCATCTCTCCTTAATCGTTAGGGGTACGCCCGTCCGGTGATATGAGCAGATCCCCGTCTTCGGAATAGACAAAGAATTTTTGCGGGTTGACATAGGCCGTGATATCGGATCCGATTTTTCGGATATCGATCCCCACTTCGTGGAGTACGGTCCTACAGTCGTCAAATTTGAAATGGATAAAGGTTTCCGACCCGTTGATTTCGGAAATTTCCACCTTGGACCGGATCGTAGCGTCGTCATCATTCTGCCGGTTCAGGTAAAGGTGGTTGGGGCGGATGCCGAACTTGTAGCTTCCCGGTGCAAGACTGTTGAAAGGGGCCTGGTTGTCAATAACCAGATCCCGGCCGATAATCAGGCGGTCTTTTTCAATCCGGCCGTTAAAAAAGTTAATGGGCGGATCGGAAAAGAGTTCTGCGGTGATAATAGAGGCCGGGTTCCTATAAACATTGGATGTAGCCCCTGTCTGAAGCACCCGGCCTTCGTCCATAACCACGATGTTGCCCCCTAGTTTCAGCGCTTCCGAAGGTTCTGTCGTGGTATAAACAACCACGGATTCTCTTTGGTCAAAAATGGCCTGGAGTTCTTCAAGCAGCTCTTCGCGAAGCTTGTAGTCCAGGTTGACCAGAGGCTCATCAAGAAGCAGAAGGTCCGTATCCTTCATCAAGGCTCTCGCAATGGCCACCCGCTGTTGCTGACCACCTGACAATTCCGAAGGCAGACGGTCCAGCATGGGCTCCAGATGGAGGACCTTGGCCGTTTCCATGACCCGGGATTTGATCTCGTCAGCAGGCACGCCGCTGACCTTTAAGGGTGCTGCAATATTATTGTACACCGTAAAGGAGGGGTAATTGATAAATTGCTGGTAAACCATGGCCACGGATCGTTTCCTTACGGAAACTCCTGTGACATCCTGGCCGTTGACCAGTACTTTTCCTGATGTGGGGCGGTCAAGACCGGCCATGATCCGCAACAGGGAGGTTTTTCCGGCAAGGGTCCTGCCGAGAATCACATGCCTTGAGCCTGATTTCAGGTCAAGGTCGATATCGGCCAGGTGAGTTTCTCCCTCCACCACTTTATTAACGTGTTCTAGGGTAAGCCCCATTTCTCAGACAATGCCTCCTGAAAACAATTGTATCCGGTCATTTTTTCATGAGTTTACGAAAAAACTAAAAAAGTGAACGGAAGTAAATATCCCATCAGATGATTTGTTATTAGAGATCGGTAATGATGTCAAGAAAAAAAAAGATAAAAAAGAATAAAAAAAGTTGTGCTTTCGATAAAAAAAGAATAAAAAAAGAACATTAGCGTTCTTAAAAAACGTGTAGAAGATAAAAAACGATAGAACTCGTTCCTGATACATACAATCCAAAAGAAAGTAAACGTTTACGCTGTTGGCACTAATTAGTAGCTGATTGAGAAACCGTGCTTGGATGAAAACTTGCCCATATGCAAGGCGCAAGAAAGTATGAAACCGGAGTGTACTCCTGTACATGAGGATTTCATGCTTTTGCAGCAACGCGGCAGATGGGTGAGTTTTCATCCAAGCACATATATAAGGAAGACTGTTGGAAACCGAGGTTTTAATAATAGGCGGCGGCTCTACCGGAACCGGTATTGCCAGAGACTTGACCCTGAGGGGTATTGATTGCATCCTCATTGATCAAAAAGATATCAATGCAGGTGCTTCAGGCGCTAACCACGGATTGCTCCACTCAGGGGCACGATATGTGTTCAAGGACGGGCAGACCGCAGCGGAATGCCACCGAGAGAACCTGTTGCTCAAACGGCTTGCCCCCCATTGCATTGAAGATACCGGCGGGCTTTTCGTGGCACTTGACCGGGATGACGACAATTATATTGCGGATTTCCCCGGGCTTTGCGAAAAGTTCGGTATCCCGGTAAAATCGTTGGCGTTGGAAGAGGCCCTTGAAAAAGAGCCCTGTCTGGCAGAAAACCTAAAGGCGGCCTTTGAAGTGCAGGATGCCGTCGTGGACCCCTTTATGCTCTCCCTGGACAATGCCGCCGATGCCCAGGTTAACGGGGCAACTATCCTTAGAAATGTCAAGCTGAACGGCTTTACCGTCCATAAGGGCAGGATTCAGGCGGCCAGGGTTCAACACAGAAGAACCGGTGAGGAATTTTCAATCGAAGCCCGGCAATTTGTTAACGCCACCGGTGCCTGGGCAGATACCGTGGCTGCCATGGCAGGGGCCGAAATCTCCATGAACTACTCAAAGGGCTCGCTTCTGGTCACCCAGAGCCGGATCAGCGACCGGGTGATCAACCGTCTTAGGAAAGCCTCGGATGCAGATATTCTGGTGCCGGGCGGCACGGTCTCCATCATCGGTACAACTTCGGTTGAAATAGACAATCTGGACGATATCAGACCCACCACAGCGGAGGTGGACGCTATTATAAAGGAAGGGGCGGATATGGTGCCCTCCCTTGGTAATGCCCGGTATATCCGGGCCTATGCCGGTGTCAGGCCTCTGGTCAGGACTCCCGGTGGCCTTGGCCGCAATATCAGCCGGAACTTTACCTTGAAAACACATGCAGCTGATGATCTTGAAAATTTGGTTACCATTACCGGTGGCAAGCTCACCACCTTCAGGCTCATGGCGGAAAAGACGTCGGATATTGTGGCCCAACGTCTGAAAAATGATAATCCATGTCTCACCGATCAGAGGCCTCTGCCCCCCAGTGCCAAAGGCGAATGGACCGAACCCGG
>PIVQ01000760.1 GCA_003354055.1 Desulfobacteraceae bacterium
AGATCTTGACTGCACTGTTTTTATAGATGACTTGCCTGAGTTTTTATCTTTGCCCGGATTTCCTGACAACCTGGTTAAAATTCTATTTGATCCGTTGAAGAAACATCCACATGCCGAATCCGGGCGGTATGCAAATTCCTGGCAGGAGATTACTAAAATGATAAGGAACGGCTTGTGATACGCATGAAAAAAATGTGGTACCGGGTATTCACAGGATGAATTTTCACGGTATGAATGAAGATATTACCGGGCTTGCCGCATTACTCACAAATGCCGGAATAAAGGAGGGGGATCTTGGGATCATACCTCTTCATGGGGGCGGCAATAATCGGGTCTTTAAAATTGTTTGCGCAGACCACAGCTATGTCCTGAAAGCCTATGCCCCGCATGGTCCGAAAAAGAGAAACAGGCTAAGGGCTGAGTATGATTTTCTTATGCTGGCCTGGAAGAATGGGGTAACAAATGTTCCCAAACCTGTTGTTTGTGATGAGCGGAACAATCTTGCGCTGTACGGGTACATAAAAGACAGAAACCCTGTGATGCATGGGGTCGGCCGGGTTGAGACGGAGGCTGCGGTTAAATTTTTAAACCGGATGAATACAGAACAGGTCAGGCAGGCCGCAATTGAATCATCCCTTGGGAAGGCATCAGAAGCCTGTCTGACGTTGAATGCCCACTATGATTCTGTCAGTCGAAGAATTGAGCGATTAAAGGCTCTTCAACCAAATGATTCCGTTGATAGTAAGGCAAAGGCGTTTGTTGAATCAACTCTCATACCGGAGTGGGAGAAAAAAAAACAAGGTCTCCGGGGATTGACAGCAGGGGATAACATCCGGCTGCGGGATCAGCAGATTATATCTCCGTCGGATTTTGGATTTCACAACGCTATCATAACCCGTCAGGGACAAATCTATTTTATAGATTTTGAATATGCCGGGTGGGATTGCCCGTTGAAGTTGGTATGTGATTTTTTTTGCCAGCCTGAGGTACCCGTGCCAATGGGTTTTTTAGATTATTTTACAGAGCGGGTCTCGGAAATGGTTGACACAGACCATGATATTTTTGACAAAGTGCGGCTGATGATGCCCTTATACAGAATCAAGTGGTGTTGCATCATATTAAATGATTTTTTACCCGGAGATCGGCAAAGGCGGTCGTATGCCCTTTCAAACAAGGACAGAAGGGTGAATCAGTTGAAAAAGGCATCAAAGTATGCCAAAACATATTTTTAATATCAAGCGATTTAAAACTTAAGGATAAACAAATGGCATATGTAGATTTTATTTCACAGGTACACAAAAGTACCAAACGCGATTATGTGGCCAGGGTTAACGAATTCCCCAAAGCCGAGGCTGCCCGGAAAGCTACGAAATGGGGGTATGATTACTGGGACGGTGATCGTAAGATTTGTTATGGCGGGTATACATATGACGGCAGATGGGAAAAAGTTGCCAGGGCAATGGTTGACCATTATGGACTGAAGCCGGGGGACAGGGTACTGGATGTCGGGTGTGGCAAGGGATTCTTGCTTTATGATTTCACCCGGGTTCTTCCCGGAATAGAGGTTACTGGAATTGATATCTCCGAATATGCAGTTGAAAATGCCAAAGAAGAGGTAAAAGACCGGTTGCAGGTCGGGCATGCAAGACAATTGCCCTTTGAAGATAATAGTTTTGATCTTGTGGTGTCTATTACCACTTTACACAATCTTTATTGTAACGATCTTCACAGTGCCCTGACAGAGATCGAGCGGGTTGGAAAGGATCATAAATACCTCTGTGTTGAATCCTACAGGAATGAGGAAGAAAAAGTGAATCTGCTCTATTGGCAGGTGACCTGTGAAATGTTCTGTACCCCTGATGAATGGCAGTGGTGGTTTGATACCTGTAAGTATACCGGTGACCATTCTTTAATCTATTTTGAATAAGAAACGAGGGTAAAGATGGGTATTCCCAAAACAATGAAGGCCGCGATCCTGCAGGAGTTGAATACACCGCTGATCGTTGATGACGTGGAGTTGCCAGCGGTACTTTTGCCCGGGCAGGTACTGGTAAAGGTTTTCTACAGCGGCATCTGCGGTTCCCAGATCGGAGAGATCAACGGGATAAAAGGGGAGGATAAATTTTTGCCTCATCTTTTGGGGCATGAAGGCGCAGGAGAGGTTGTGGAAACCGGTCCGGGTGTCCGGCTGATTTCTTCTGGCGATAAGGTGGTCCTGCACTGGAGAAAGGGTGCCGGCCTGGATGCTTCTCCTCCGGTGTATACCTGGAAGGGGAAAAAGTTGAATGCAGGTTTTGTGACCACATTTAATCAGTATGCAATTGTATCTGAAAACCGGCTGACGCTGTTACCCGAAGGCATGCCCATGGAAATCGGCCCGCTTATGGGCTGTGCGGTAACAACAGGTCTTGGGGTGATTAACAACAATGCAAAGGTCCGGATTGGAGAATCTGTCGTTGTCTTAGGGGCAGGAGGGGTTGGACTCAATATGGTACAGGGAGCCCAGATGTGTTCGGCCTATCCGGTGGTGGCCGTTGATATCCATGAGAACCGCCTTGAAATGGCAGTGAAGTTTGGGGCAAGCCATGTGATCAATACCCATGGAACAACAGACTTTGTAACCAAAATAAAAGAAATCGTCGGTGCCCCGGGAGCGGATGTGGTCATTGATAATACTGGCAACACCGAGATGATTAGTCTTGCCTATTCCCTGACCAAACAGGACGGTCGAACCATACTTGTGGGCGTTCCCAAAAAAGGTGACAATATATCCATATATTCCCTTGAGCTTCATTTTGATAAAACCATTTCAGGATCCCATGGGGGGGAGACAGAGCCTGCGAAAGATATCCCAAGATATGGAAGACTGTACAAAAATAAAAAATTGAACCTTGATGAGTTGATTACGGATCGGTATTCTTTGGACGAAATTAACCTGGCCATAGAGAGGATGAAAACCGGTGAAACCTCAGGCCGGTGTTTAATCCAAATGCATGATTGAACCGGGGGAAAAAGGAAATAATTAATGAGGAATGCATTTGCCCAGGAACTAAAAGCCCAGGCGGAAAAGAATGACAAGGTTGTGTTTTTGTCAGGAGACATTGGCAACAGACTGTTTAATCCTTACAAGGAAAAATTTGCGGACAGGTTTTTCAACTGCGGTGTCGCTGAAGCCAATATGGCATCCATGGCTGCTGGGATGGCAATAGAGGGGCTTTTACCGATTACATACACCATAACACCGTTTAATACCTCACGGTGTTATGAACAGATCAAAATCGATATTTGCTACCACAATCTTCCTGTTATTGTGGTGGGGGTCGGGGCAGGGCTTTCCTATGCCGGACTTGGGGCAACCCATCATTCGTTTGAAGATATTGCCATCATGAGAGTGCTTCCCAATATGCATATCATGTGTCCTAGTGATGCTGTGGAGGTCAAACTCTGTCT
>PIVQ01000761.1 GCA_003354055.1 Desulfobacteraceae bacterium
AATGCTCTCCCTTTGCAATGGGAACCAAAACGGAATTCAATCCGACATAAGTATCGGAGTCCTTGTTATAATGAATAGCTGTTCTGGCCCTTACAGAGGACTCCTCATCCAGATTATCCGTATTTCTATTCACATAAACAGCCAGATGCGAGCGGTCACCGTTTTTAACGGCTTGTAAACATGCAACGATAAATCCGTCGAATTCTCCTGCCTTGTATCTGCTCCCCGTTCTAAGGGTGCTAGGCGTCGCAAAAGTCAGGTCACCGTTCATTGCAATGTATTCGGTGATAAATTCCGGAGATCCATGCAGTGTGACCGGGTTTATGATATAGGTGTTGCCGCCATAAACCGGAAGACAAAAACTATTGTACGGGATCAGTGTACTGTCTGGAGACCACTGCATAGAGGCACCCGTCAATAAATCCCCCCGTTCATTTAAAACATCCAGTGCAGCTCTGTCACCGGCATTGACACGCGAGACCGAACCAAAAAGGAATCCGTTTTTTTGGGGTTTAAATATTTCTTCCGCCAATATCGTTCTCGGTGCATCAAATGACGACCGGCGCAGTACAAAAAGAGTGGCTTGACAATCAACGCTGCCGACAGCGGCATTTTTCAACAGATAATAAGCATTCGCCTGAACCGGGACAGTGCTGCCGGCCCATCCTAAATAACAGTTACGGACCCCGGTATCAAAGCAAACCGATGTATCCACTGCAATTGCCTCGTAAGGTAATGAGTCCTTTTCCGAAATAAATATTCTGGCCCAACCATGGGTGTTATCGGCAGTGGAGCGGACATTGGTAACGATGAAACCATCCTCAACTGCGATACATTGTTGATCGAACTTAATGGTCTGGGAGCCAGAAAGAAATCCGTCCTGTATCATTTTTTCAAAACCGGAAGGAAATTTTCTGTCTCCCATTCTGTCTCCCATTTTATAAATTACGCATCCGCAAATTCATTTCGCCCCCCATTAACCAATGTCCGCATCCTCCAGTAAAGTTTCCCGCAGTCCAATGGACGGTCCCGGCCATTGAAGACCGCCTCTTAGGCGACATAGTTCTCTACATACTTTAGAGTTAATTGCCTTATTAAACCATCAAAACATCCACCAATCTCAAGCACCCTGATATTCTTTAAAATAGTCAGATTGCCACCACCTCCACCTCCAGAGACTTTATTTCCCTTGTTTGTAGTAAGTGACAGATAATCCATCCATTTGCCTGACCTTATGACGACTTCGGTAATATACTCATCTTTTTCTAAATCAAACATTCTGCTTTGCTCCCCGCCTCTACCGCCATACAGTTCACCATTGAGCAGAATGGCATCAACATAGAGGCCAGTGCGCAGGCCAAGGCTTTTTACGGATTGCAGGCTTAACGGAGTGCCCCAATTACTTCCCCAAGATTGAGTTACAGCTTGACTCATTTTGATCCCTCCTTGAAAAGAAAATTTGATTTACTGCGAATCTTGATTGGAGATGACCATTTTTTAATTACCTGAACTACATTGAGATAGAATTTTGGCCAACTCTACCGGAAAAGATATCTAAGCGCGCGGCTCAAAGCAATGAAAATCTGTGTTAAAAGTGTTAAAAAAAGCAGTAAACCACTGTCACTTAAGGGTTGTGCGAAAAGTGTGAAATTAAATACGCGAAAACAACTACAAATTTTCACAGCGGGATGGTGATGTCATGGCGACCTCCATGCCTTGATTGATTCGCTTTGGAACAAGGCGGGATCTGAGACGGGTATTTAAAGAGTCACTGCCCGTTTGTCACCTGAAACAACAGGCACACATAGAACTCAAACACGCCACCGGCCTATTTATCCTGATACGGCACTAACCCGGACATTTCATGAAAGTTGAAATTTTTCCGGAGTATTGTTCTTATTATCAGACGTTTATATCAAATTTTTAGCTTTTGTAATAAATACAAAGTGTCTCCGGAAAATTTCAATCTCCACCTTCCAGGCGAGTCGAATTTACTTCATCTGCTTCGCTACAGGCCGCTTGCGGTAGACGATTACAGCGGCACGTCCTGTAACTTGCATCTAAAGCAAATTCGACTCGGCTTCTGACCTTTAGGTTATGAAATATCCGGGCTAACAATCTTTTAACAGAGAATAAACATTTGATGGTTCACTCATCCCCTTCAGTTGTATTTTTCCCATATCAAAAACCGGCCAGAGTTCCTGAATCATATCCTTTGTTTCCTCTCCGATCAGAATATCCCCGCCTTTTGCATAATCGGACAGGCGGGCGGCAATATTGGTTATAGCTCCGCTGGCCGTGTATGTCATCCGGGTGTTCAATGCGCCTTCAAACTTGGTCATTCCTACCAGGGCACTGCCGGAGTTAATACCGATATTCACATGAATGGGCGCATCCTGATTCAGGAACCAGTTCATTGAGCGGGTTCGTTCCGCTATTTCAAATGCCGCCTTAACCCCGTTGATCGCATTTGTTTTAGGATCATGCTGTTCAAATATAATCATGAGGCCGTCGCCTGAGGTTTCATTGATGGTTCCCTGGGACCTATGAATGGGGTCCACAAAACTTGAAAACATCCTTTCAATGATATCATTCATTTCCGTTTCAGGTTTGCTGGCGCTCAACCGTGTATATCCCTCCATATCCAGAAACAAAACAGTGACCTGTTTTCTTTTCTTCTCCATATCCAGCATTTCAGGATTTTTCTCGGCAATTGCACGAACAGCCGTAGGAACAAAAGGGGTAAGGTTGGACAATGCCCTGCTGATCCTGATTTTTTCCAGGACCATCTTCCACTGGTTTCTTGCATTCAGAACAATGCCGCTGAGTACTCTTGCCACATCCCGTATAAAAAAGAAATCCTCCCTTTTATGTTCGGATGCAGGAAGGGTGACCACACTGATAACGCCAAGCACCTCTTTTTCTATAATCAACGGCACCGCATATTCAGGCCCCACATGAACTATGGAATGCCCCGGCCTTATGATGGACTCACTGGCTGTAACCACTACCCCTTTTTTTTGGTTTATAGCTTTGCGGACAGCCAGCCGGTCAGGTTTACAGGCCTGGCATCTGAAGGGTCGTTTGTGCAACGCACATTGGATGGGTCTGGTATATTTTTCAGCCTCTGGATCCAAAAGAAGGATGCAGACTTCAACCGCATCCGAAAGAACCGCTCGAAGCTCGGTTCTGGTCTTTTCAATGATTTCACCAACCTCGGTCAGCGGTGCTATTTTACTGATTAATTTTTCCTGAAAATGGAATCGCTCCTTATAATATTTTTTCATTTGCCCCTCTATATCGCTCAGATCATGGGAAATTTACAGGCTTGGGATCGGCTCCAAAATTACTTGATCTTTTGTTTTCAAAATACCTAGTTGGGGTCTTTTGTAAAAATACCCATTTAAGGGGTTTTGGAAATAATTTAGATCAAGTTATTTTGTAACGATT
>PIVQ01000762.1 GCA_003354055.1 Desulfobacteraceae bacterium
CACTACGGACTTGAGTTCGGCAAAGACATTCCGGATGCAAATGTTCTAAAAATGAAAACCCCCCTTGCCAAAAAAGCGGTCAGGGACGGACAGGCACTTTGCGGCATGGCATTTGCCACAGACGGTGAAATCAAGGATTATTCGCTCACCGTTCTTGAGGATGATAAGAACTATTTTCCCGTCTATAATCCTGCGCCTGTCATAAGGGCAGAGGTGCTGGAACAATATCCGGAAGTGAAATTCATTCTAAGCGAAATCGGTGCTTCCCTTGATACCGCCACCATGACAAGACTCAATTACAGGGTCAACGTAAAAGGTGAAAAACCTGAAGCTGTTGCTAAGAGCTGGCTTGTGGGTGTTGGTCTGGTTATTAAGAAACGGAAATAAAATAAGACTGTGCAAAAGGCCCGGATATCGGTTATGATCCGGGCCTTTTTTTATGGTGGCATCAGATATTAAAATTACTGCATAAACAGACAAAGGCCGGGGTTTTTAATTTTTCCGGCCATTATCCTTCTGACGTGAAGTTACTTTTCTATAAAACTATCACGAATATTAACGATATCTTTGATAGTTCCTGCCACCAACGATTTTTATGCAGTGGATAATTATTCGTAACTTGAGGCTTTCAGATTTTGCTTCTCAACGACAGAATTACCGGTGAAATCCGGTGCATTTTGATGGTTGAATAATTTTTAAAAAAGTGGCTTATCTCAATCGCCAGTTTTTAGGGAATGATCATCCAGCACGGTTTAGAGTTGACATCATTATTTTTGCAGAATTTCCGTAAATTCATCTAGTTTCCCTTTTTCGACCAGAATTTTCATACCCAAATCCAAAAGGGTCGACGGTACCTTAGGCGGCAACTCCTTTCTTTTCATCTCGATCGCCTCTGACGGACAATTGCTGGCACATAATCCGCACCCGAGACACATATTTTCCTGGATATGCCTATTTCCGTCTTGCTCTATAATTGCTTTGACATGACATCGTTCGCTACAAGTTCCACAGTCGGTGCACAACTCTTCATGCATGGTTGATACGAATGAGCTGGAGGCGAGGGCTTGCGGATTACCAAATTCCAGAAGGCCTCGGAGAAAGAGACAGCAGCAAGAACAGCAATTGCAGATATTTATCGTTTTATCTGCACTATTGTTCCCGATATGAATTAGACCCGCTTGCTCTGTCATGTCAAGGATTTCCAAAGCCTCCTTTTGCGTGATCTTTCTGGCAAAAGAACGATCGACTAGAAAATCCGCGGTGGAACCGAAGACAAAGCATGTTTCAACAGGGGCATTACAATTTTGTTCCGTTATACGGCAGCCACAGTTGTAGACAGCAATCGTTTTTGAATCGTTGATGAGGTTTGAGACGGCTTCATGGGTGTAAATGATATTTGAATGGTTCAATGTTTTCCCAACAGGCAAGACCCGCATTGAAGGCACTGCGTTATTGGTCATTGATTCAATCATGCCGTTGTCACGGTACTCTTTCCATAAATCGCGCAACTTTGTGTGAAGAGGATTCTCACCGGCTTTTTGGAGCGAGTGCTCGCACAAGCCATTGATTGTTGGAATCAGCCTAAAGACCATTCCCTTTTCCGTTTGCCGACTGACAATAACACACTTGTCCGACATGGAATCCAGATATCGCCTCACCTCTGTTTCCGAAAGACCGGCATTTTTAGCGATATCTGCCGGACTCATTGTCTTAAAGCTCATGTGAACGGCGACCCTGACTTCTTTATCAGTAAATAAAAGACGAAGGATTTTATTAATGGCCGGATGGGCAGGCGCCCCGCTTGGATGGGCATCAAGCATGCATCGTAGGGTTTCATAAGTATCCACTGTTCTTCTCCTGTCAACAAAAAAACAACGTTATCATCTACATATAATCCAGACCCAGTTTCAATCCGGATAAAAAATAGCCGAACTTCAATGAATCACATGCTCCCTGCAGAATCGACCGATCGTATAGGCTTGTACTTTTTTGAATAGTTCCAACTTGTTCAATCAGATGCAAGAAATCGATATTTTAATAATTTTGCACCGCCCGAGGATAAAGAAAATTACGTAACTGTGTATAGGTATTGGGTGAAAAAGGGTCTATAGACTCATGTGAGATTTGCACGAATGTATTGAGAGGGAGTCTTTCCAGCGTGCTTTTTAAAAATTAAATTAAACGTCGATTTGGAAGCAAAACCCACCTCAAAAGCAATCTCAAGGATTGACTTTTGACTATCCGCTCTGTTTAGAAGCAATTCCTTTGCCGCCTCAATCCTGTAAGTATTCACCATATCATTAAAGTTTTGTTTCATTTCAATATTGATTGCCTGTGACACATGATTCGTGGATTGATCCAAAGCATTTGCCAGGTGTAACAGGCTAAAATCGCAGTCAAAATATGGTTTTTTGTCCTTCATGAACCTCAGGATTTTGAGTTTTATCTGATTTGACTTATCTGAGGACAGGCCAGATTTGGCGTATTTTACTTTTGCCATTTGTTCCGATCTTTTATTGTCGAACAGGGAAAATATTGAAGATGGAATCGCTCTTTGATCATAGTATGCCTGCACAGATAGAATTTTATCCTGATCAATCATCATAAAATCAGCGCCGGGTATGTCTATCGATATTGCTTTTTCAGAGGTGCAATTTTTCAAAACAGAACTCGTTCCCCGCATAATCCATTGGACAGCATACAATCCGTCCGATTTGCTAATGGATCCGATACCTTCAAATGAAAGATCCGGAAACGCTGTAAAATATTTCTCAGCATGGGTGGCTATTTGTTCGCCAATTAATTCAGTATCGCTCAGAGGGTCTATATATACGCCATTTTCGTGGAAGCAACCCAAAATTTTATCCGGATCATGCCCCACCCAACCTTTTATGTATTGTTTAACTATAGCCAATGCTTTTTTTGTCATTTCACATGTTCCCTGATTTTTACACAGGCACCGCTTTTATGGTGGCGCGGCCGCCGTTAATGTTTAGGATTTCCGGCTTAAAGAAGCCAAAAAAATAATTCAACCGACTTATTAAACATAGCATCTTTTTTGCCGGGGAACCTTGAAAATAAATCTGTCACCTATATTTAATTATAAGGGGTTTTCAGGTTCTACTGCATAATAGCCGTGTATATAGCCGTTATTAAATGGGCTCTTGATTCTGCCAACAGAAAAAATGAGTCTTGAACCATTTATGGCCTTGATAGCAGCTTTTTTTCCTGTAATTTTTCCACCAGCAAGATCTATTACGCTCCCGAACGTAATAATCGCTGTTTCACCTGAGAGTTGAACCCCTGTTAATTTGATTCTTGATTCCCTCGTATGCAATGCAACATCATTTCCAATAACTTTGCTGTTTTCTATTACGACATCATCAGACTCAATTACCTGGATGAATTCTGTTTCCAGATTTTCCATCCGTATACTTTTGCAGTCGG
>PIVQ01001593.1 GCA_003354055.1 Desulfobacteraceae bacterium
AGTCTGTCGGAGAGACTGGTGAACTGTTACAAAATATCCTGGGAATCCAAACGATGATGCCAATGTTAATCCCTCTGCGTATCTCTGCGTTCCGGCGCCCGCAAGGTGCTGTACCCAGCACCGAAAGGGTCTGCGTTTTTTATTGTGACTTTCTCCAACGTGGATCTTTCCCGGGAGTCCCAAATATCTGAAGCCGATTATCCGGCAAAACAACCGCTCATGTTGAAATGCCGAATTTTATAGCCGAACTTATGGGACGTGGTACTAGTGTGTTAAGTACTTTTGGCTGAACGCATGCATCATGGTGGTCAAGGTTAGACAGATCTGGGAGGAGCCTCTTTCACAGTGCGATTAGCGCCGGAACAATCGCCCGGCGTTTTGTCGCCGGGCCGGCGGGCAGGGCAAACGCATTTGATTAATGTTGCTGATCTTTGGATTTCATGGCCACGGGATTCGGCAGATTTCATACATCAGTTTACAAACGAGAAGAGCCACAGAGAGCACAGAGGACACAGAGAAAGAAAAATAAGATATATTAGCTGAAAAAGTAAATAAATCCAATGATTCCGGCATGAAAATTCAAAGACTTTTAGAGTGGACCTCAGCGCCGGCGGGCCATTGCGCGGGCCTCTGTGAGCTCTGTGGTTTAAATCTTAGCCTGTTGAAATCCCCACGGTTGGAACGGGGCCGGAAGGTTTTTATCAGGACGGAGCGCATGGGCATCCTAAATGACGCAGGAGCGTCGGAACGGACATGCAGCCGCAGAGCGACTGCATGAGGGAGGAAAATTCAAAGACTTTTAGAGTGGACCGCAGCGCCGGCGGGCCATTGCGCGG
>PIVQ01000763.1 GCA_003354055.1 Desulfobacteraceae bacterium
AATCCCAGGGCATGTCCTGATTTAGGGCTTTCCCCAATGGCTTTCAGGATAAGACCGGCTCTTGATTTATATAAAAACCATAAGATACCGGCCAAGAGAATCAGCGATAGATAGATCAAAATATCATAAGAAAAGAAAAGTTCCCCCAGCACTGGGATATTGCTGAGCCATGGGATGTTAAGTTCCGGTACTCCTTTAAGGGCAACACTGGTATAGTTAATTCCCATAAACGCACTCAACCCTGTCCCGAAAATGGTCAGGGCAAGACCGCTTGCCACCTGATTGGCCATCAGCGTGAGGGTGAGTATGGCAAACACAAGCGCCATCAGTGTGCCTGCCAGCATTCCGCAGGAAACTGCAAGTAAAATACTTCCGGTTTTTGCCATTGCAATAAAACCGGATATGGCTCCCACCAGCATCATTCCTTCGACACCAAGGTTTAAAACGCCTGATTTCTCAACAACAAGTTCTCCCAACGCCGCATAAAGAAGAGGCGTGCCTGCTGCAACGGTGGCTATCAGAATATTGATTAAAGTATCCGGATTCATGATTTAGTTCCTTTTAAGGTTGGTATGGATTTAAATCTGATTCGAAAATTTATGAGAAAGTCTGCTGCCAACAGATAAAAAAGAAGCATTCCCTGGAATACTCCTGTAACTGCCGAAGGCAAATCCAGGTTCATTTGACCGGATTCACCGCCCAAATACAGAAGTGCCATTAAAAGGCTTGATAGGAAAATGCCTCCCGGATGAAGCCTTCCCACATAGGCCACAATAATCGCAGCGAATCCATAACCGGGAGATACCGTAGGCAGCAACTGTCCTATTGGGCCTGCAATCTCAGATACACCTGCAATCCCGGCGCATAGTCCACCTGAAAGAAGGCCAATCCATACCATTTTCTTGTGTTTGAATCCGGCATATGTTGCTGCATTTATGGCAAGCCCTGAAACCTGGATCTGGTATCCGAGAAAGCTTCGTAAAAGAAAAATCCAACCCACTGCAATGGCGACAAACGAGATAATGACCCCGGCATGGAGTCTGGTTCCTTCTATCAAGATCGGAAGAAGTGCAGATTCTGAAAAAAGAACCGACTGCGGGAACCCATAGCCTAAAGGATCTTTCCATGGACCGTGAATTAAAAGGCTTAAAATGAGTATGGCCACGTAATTTAGCATCAGGCTTACCAGGATCTCATTGGCATTGAACCTGATTTTTAAAAATGCCGGAATAGCTGCCCAGAACATCCCGCCTGCAACCCCGCCTATAAACATGGCCGGGAGAATAAAAACGCTGGTTGTCTCATTAAAGTATATGGCAATCCCACCTCCGAAAATAGCACCCATGGCCAATTGGCCTTCGGCGCCGATATTCCAGATATTTGCTTTAAATCCGATGGCAAGGCCGACGCCGATCAGCATAAGAGGAGATGCCTTTATAATCAGCTCACCCAGACCGTAGAGATCATTTATCGGTTCAATAAAAAATGCATGAAATGCCAGGACGGGATCTTTGCCTAACAACGTAAAAATAAGCAGGCCACTTACCAGCATCAATACGGCTGCAATCAGTGGAGAAAAATACTTCATCTTTTTGGATGGTACGGGTCTTGGTTCTATTTTAAATACCATGATTAAGGCTCCACTCTAATTTATCGATTCGACCGGTCCGCCAGGGAACATGCCGCTCATCCAAATACCAATCTCTTTTTTGCTCGTATCACAGACATTCAAAGACGGAGACAGTTGTCCTTCGGCAATCACCATTAGGCGATCGCAGATTTCAAAAAGTTCATCCAGTTCTTCGGATACAACCATCACTGCCGTGCCCTTATTCCTAAGATCAATAATGGACTGCCTGATGATATTGGCAGCACCCACATCAACTCCCCAGGTGGGTTGAGACGCTATAATCAGGTCCGGTTCCTGAAGGAGCTCTCTGCCGGTGATAAATTTTTGTACATTGCCGCCTGAAAGGCTTGTGATCTGGTCGTCTATTCCACCGCATTTAACATCAAATGATGCGATGCATTCTTTGGTCAGTTCTGATGTCTTCGTAAATTGAATCAGACCTCCCTTAACAAGATTATGCCGGTGGGTCGTCAAAAGATAATTATACATCAGATTCATTCCCGGTACAGCACCCCTTCCAAGCCTGTCTTCCGGGATAAAGCCAAGCCCCATCTGCCTTCTTTTTCCGGGGCCCAGGTGACCGATCGCTTCTCCCCGCATCCGAATATCTTTCGGGTTTTGGGTCTGCCATTCTCCGATAATGGCATTGATCAGTTCCCTTTGACCGTTACCCGAAATCCCGGCGATCCCTAAAATTTCTCCGGAATTCACAGAGAAATTGATATTGTTTAAATCTGTTCCAAACTGGTCTGATTTGGTTTTACACAGATTAGACACTTCAAGGCAGGCCTCCCCGTTAAGCTCCGGATTATCCTGGGTACAGACCGGAAGCTCTTTTCCGATCATCATTCGCGCCAGACTGGATGGGGTTTCATCGGCAGGCTGCGCATACCCGGTTACTTTTCCGGCCCGGATAATGGTTGCTTTATGACACAGTTCCTGGATTTCATCCAGCTTATGGCTGATATAAAGGATGCTGCATCCTTCCTTTGACAGCTTTCTTAGCGTTTCAAACATTTTTCTGACAGCCTGGGGAGTCAACACTGATGTTGGCTCATCCATTATCAAAAGCTTGGGTTTTTGTATCAGGCATCTAACGATTTCAACCCGCTGTCTTAATCCCACAGGTAAGGAGTGAACCAGGCGTTTAGGATCAAGGGGAAGCCCGTATTTTTCCGAGACCTCCACAATTTGGTCGGACAATGCTTCCATATCAATTTTATTGTCCATGGCAAGGGCAATATTTTCTGTAACCGTCAGGGTTTCAAATAAAGAGAAATGCTGAAATACCATGCCAATGCCAAGCTTTCTTGCATGGGCAGGATTCAGAATATCAATTTTTTCTCCCTCCCAGAATATCTCGCCCCTGTCCGGTTTTACAACACCATAAATCGCTTTCATTAATGTGCTTTTACCGGCCCCGTTTTCACCAAGCACTGCATGGATTTCACCGGGTGCAACGGTTAAATCAATGGAATCATTTGCAATTACAGAAGGGTATATTTTTGTCATACCGCGAAGTTCAAGACGAGGAGCAACAACGGTTTCGGTGTTGCCATTTGTTTCTAAATTAATGTCATCCATTCAATAGAATCCTCTGGGTTGAATTGTTGTATTATTAAATCCGTCATGAAAATTTAATGGCGGTCAGAGAATGTCCCGGATAGCGGTTCCATCAGCTGCACGGATCTTTTTCAAATAATTGTAGATCGTAAAGTTTGATACACCCAGACGCAATGCCACCTGGCTGACCACACCCCTGATCTGGAACGCCCCTTTTTTCTCAAGGAGTTTAACAAGCCTGATCTTTTCATC
>PIVQ01001594.1 GCA_003354055.1 Desulfobacteraceae bacterium
ATTTCAGGAACGCGGTTGGCTGCGTACTGAAAGGAGTTGGCTGCGCATTTCCAGGCAAACTTTGCGCCTTTGTCATCACCCTTGAGAACACAGGCAAGTTTTTCAACCAGGGTGTCTTTTTTCTTGGCTTCGTCCAGGCAGGGGAAGGTTGGTCTTACCAGATCTTCATATTCCATGGTCTCAATGTTCAGGACTTTTCTCAGCTTTTTCCATTCCGGTGTCAGCTCAGTTTTGTAGAAACCGCCCTGGGTTTTGTTGCCCAGCATGTTCTTTTCAACCATGGTTGCAATGAAGGGGGGCAGATCCATGGAATCTCTCTGCTCGTCGTCTTCGCAGAGGTCATAGGAGTTCTTGGCCACATGGGCCATGGTGTCAAGACCAACCAAATCAGTGGTTTTGAAGATGGCTGTTTTGGGACGACCAAGGGCCGGACCGAAAAGTGCATCCACTTCTGCGATGGTCATGCCGTCTTCAACCATGAATTTCATGCAGGCGCCAATGCCCTGGATACCGATTCTGTTACCCACGAAGTTGGGGGTATCTTTTGCCCAGACAATGCCTTTACCCAGGTTTCTTTCACCAAAGGTGGCAATGAAGTCAAGGATATCCTGTTTGGTTTCTGCACCGGGAATCAGTTCCAGCAGATGCATGTACCTGACCGGGTTAAAGAAATGGGTGCCCATGAAATGTTCTTTAAATTCCTGGGAGAACCCTTCACTGATATCTTTAAGGGGGATACCTGAGGTGTTTGTGGTGATGACGGAACCTTCTTTTCTGATCTTGGCGATCTTTTCAAACAGATCTCTTTTGATCTTCAGGTTCTCAACAACAACTTC
>PIVQ01000764.1 GCA_003354055.1 Desulfobacteraceae bacterium
GAAGTTCCAATATTTAAATTAGTTAATAAACTTCCATTAATTTTAGCATTGAATGTAACTCCTAAATTATCAACACCTAAAGTTTCTGTCATGTGAACATTATCATTAAATAGTGAAAGACCAGCTACTGTTAATGTATTTAATGTTCCAACTCTTTTCAAACTTGAAAATGTAACTCCAACTCCTAATGTATCATAATTTAATACACGAATGTTATCAATGAAAAACTCATGACTTGTTGTTGCTAAATTAATATTACCAGTAATACCTAAATTACCAATATTGGTAGTTAATGAAGCATTCACAACACTAGAACTTAATGTATTTTTACTTAAAACTTCAGTATCTTCAATAGTATAAACTCCACCAGTATTAATATTACCAGTAACACCAAGTGTTCCTTCAATGACTGTATTTCCAACAACATGTAAATTTCCTAATGATTCAATATCAAAAGCAGAAAAATTAGCAATATTACTTCCATCTGGGTTTAATACAATATTTGGATCTGGTTTAATAGTTACTCCATCAAATATTTTAAAATTATTACCAATATCACTAGCATCGCGAATTAACCCAGCAAACTTAGTAATACCTCCTTCAACATAATGACCATACCAACCCATATCAAATAAATCAGCAGGATTTCCAATAGCTAATTCTATTAATGGTGATGAAGTAGCAACAGAAATTGCTTCTGATGATGTAATCGCACCAAGTACATTTAAACTACCTTTAATTTCAACATCATTAATGAAAACAGAATCACCAGAAATACTTAATGAACCACCATCAATAGAACCATTAATATTAGTATCACCAAGAACAGTTAAATTATTATTTATTATAGCATTAGTAGAAATACCTAAACTATTAAATAAAGCAGAGTTATTCCCAATAACACTACCATTACCCTTTACTACAAATGTACTAGTTCCAGAAACTCCTTCTTGTATTTCTAAGACATTATCTGTATCAACAGCAGTACCTCTTTTGAATGAAATAGCATTTCTTATAGAATCAGTTATTATAGAAGGTACTCCAAAATTTGCAGTATTATTATAAGCAGCTTGTAAAGTAGTAACAGACACATTACTATTTGAAGAACTACCAAACTTATCACTATTAATTAATTCAGCATCACCAGATACAGATAAATCTGTAGTACTACCTCTTACAAGAAAATAACCAATTAGTAATCCATTTCTTAAAATAGAAGGTTCTGTAACAAAAAATTGATTAGTAAGTCCTCCACGAGCTTCTGCTAAACTACCATATAAAGTTTGTCCTGGTTGTATTTTTAAATCACCAGAAGTAAATGTATAAATCCGTTGAATAGTAAATGAATTATCTGGGACAGTTCCTGGAGAAGATTGACCATTACCATCATCATATTGATTAGGTATTATATTAACATCAGTTAAAGGTCCATTAGAAGAATCTTGATAAATATATTGAAATTGCCCTCCAGAATTAGTATCAACTGCTGATAAACTTACAATATGAGGGTTATTAATATCATTTTTATAATTAGAACCATGAGCAAACATTGTTCCAATTGCTTTAGTAATAGTCAATAATGAATTAGAACCAATTTCATTACCAGAAGTATTTAAAAAACCAATAGCATTCATAAAATCATATACTTGATTAGTAGGATGTAATATAGTCAGTTGTTGATTATTTACTAAATCTATATTAGTTCCATCTGTATGAACTAAAACACCCAAAAATATTTGATCTCTTAACTCATCATTTGAAGGATGTGAAGTATTAGTAATGATATTTCCGGTAGTTCCAATTGAAATATATGTTAAAATATTACTAAAAGTAACAGATTGATTAGTTAATCCAGTCCAAGAAATATTAGTAGTATCACCAGTAGATGAATTAGTTATAATACCATCTCCATCTGTAATATTAAAAACTTCAGAAGTAACACCAATAGATAATACACCACCACTTAATAGACCAGTAGATAATACTTTAGCATTAATCTTTGATGATAAATTTTCATTTAATATAGTTAATATTTTACCAGTAGTTGTTCCAACACTGATACAAAAACCAACTTGAATATCATAATTACCAGCAGAAGCAGGTGAACTACTTAATTCTCCTGGTGCGGTAACACTTAAATAAAGAGTATCGCCAGTATTAAATGAACTTGTATTAATATCATTAACTAATCCCCAATATGTAATATATCCAAATGTACTATCATTAAATGAATGTGTAGCAATACCAATAACTCTTGCAGTTATAGCTGAATCTGCTTTCGCTAATGCTATTGTTGGTCTATTTTCAACGAGTTCTGTTCCTGAAACATATACAACTTGTCCATTTATAATAGGTGAACCAGTATTATTATAAACTCTAATTAAACCTTCTTGTCCTAAATCATGTATAATATCACTTTTATCATTATGAACAGCTAAAGTGTGTTCTTCACCATTATAAAATATTATACCTTCATTATGTGAAGGATTCGCATTAATATTAAAATCAATGTGACTTGTAATACCAATAGAACTAACACCTAAATTATTAGGAATATCCACAAAACCATTAAATCTTGAATCACCACCAACACCTAAATTATTAGGAATATCCACAAAACCATTAAATCTTGAATCACCACCAACTGTTATACTAGTTAAAACACCAAGGTTAGTTAATGAAGAATTAACAATAAAAGAACCTAATGATATAGATGATATTACTTGCGTTCCATTAATTCTATATGGATTATCAGTATTAATATGACCACTAACATCTAATTCATAAACAGGAGAAGAAATATTAATACCAACATTTCCAGAATTAAGATTATATATATCTCCACTCCCATTATCTAACCATTCACCACCAATCATAACAGTAGCACCATTTTTAAAAAAATTACCAGTTAAATTAATATCACCCTGAACATCTAAATCAAACGCAGGAGCAGTAGTATTAATACCAACATTCTCAATAGATGTATCAACATAAAACATTGTAGAACCAACAAGAAAATTACCAGTAATATCTGTATTTCCAACAATATCAGTATCACCACTAACATATAAACTATTAGCATATAATTTATCAGTGAATCTACCTTCACCTAAAACATCTAAATCAAATGCAGGAGCAGTAGTATTAATACCAACTCTATCATTTATAGTATCTACATAAAAAGTATCAACATCTACAATAAAATCTTCACCTACAGTTAAACTTTCTAAAATATTAGCATCAGATGTAACATATAATTGATTAGTAGATATTAGACCAGTAATATCAAGATACTCAAATGTCAGCGTTGAAACATTCAAAGTGCCAGAAATTGATAAATTATTAATAACTGCAGTATTACCAACATTTAAATAATCAGTATCTATAGATGGTACAATTAACGCAGAAGAATAAGATATCCCATCTTTACCAATTTGTGCTAC
>PIVQ01001595.1 GCA_003354055.1 Desulfobacteraceae bacterium
TAAAGTATGGGATCCCCGCCTTTGGCCGGATCAAAGAGTCCGATGTTAAAGAACCGCTCGACCATGACCAGGACAAGGGTAATGGTTACTACGGGCGTTGCCAGCAGCTGCACCCAGGAAGTGGCATAAAGACTCCAGGTAAACAGAGGAATCTGCATCCATCCCATTTTGGGGCTTCGCATCCTGTGTACGGTGGTGATGAAATTCAGCCCTGTGAGCATGGAGGCAAAGCCCAAAACAAAGGCGGCCAGCACGGCAGTTGACACATTGGTCTGGGTGGAAACGGAAAAGGGGACGTAAAAGGTCCAGCCAGTATCCGGAAATCCGTCTGAAAACAGGGCTGCAATGGCAATGCACCCGCCCAGCATGTACAGATACCAGGACAAAAGGTTCAGTTTAGGGAAAAACACATCATCGGTACCGATCTGCATGGGCAGGAAAAAATTGCCGAATGCCGCAGGCAGGGCCGGTATGATGAACAAAAATATCATGATCACCCCATGTAGGGTAAAGGCAGAGTTGTAAAGTTCTGCAGAGAGCACGGTTTCCCCGGGGAACATCAGTTCCATGCGGATCAGCCCGCCTAAAAGTACGGCCAGACAAAACCAGAAGAGGATGGCAAACAGATACATCAGACCAATCCGCTTGTGATCCGTGGTCAGCAGCCAGGCGCCGATGCCGGTATACCGTGAGGGTGCCGGTGTTTCAAAAAAGGATTTCACAGCTTCCATATCATCCTCGCGAAAGTTTGGATGGTTACAGGCTTCAGGTTTCGGGTGGTTTATGCTGCATTCCCCGCCGCCTTTTGGAACGGGAGGGATAAATCAGGAACAGA
>PIVQ01001596.1 GCA_003354055.1 Desulfobacteraceae bacterium
CCCCCACCGTTTTTCCACTTCATAACTTTCATGGGAATAATAATCTTTTGTGTGCCTGGCTGATATCAGAGCTTTTGCAAATATCCTGTTTGAGGCATATGCATTTATATGAACCCATATAATTCGACGCAATTTATTCAGGCATCCCTTAATTCCTTTCAGGTCATATTCACACTGTTCAGCATATTTTTCAAGCAACTCCCTGAGCACATAATAGAGGAGATCTTTTTTGTTTTTAAAATATTTATATAATAACCCTTCTGTAACATTTGCACTTTTGGCAATGTCTGCAGCTGTTATGTCATTAAATTCTTTATACTCAATAAGTGCCAATAGAGCCTGTTGAATTTTTACTCTTCCAGGAGGTGATACTCTCATCTTTGTTGAAACGGACTCTTTTTTTGAATTCATATGGTTCTTTCAAGTTAACACTTTTATTCTTGTTTTGATTAATTAAAAGAGGTGATCTCTTCATAATTGTCATAGCGTTTATAACGCATTATGGGTAATGGAGCAATCTGAATAAATCATAGACAACAGAGAAATAATCAACTCCATTAAAGGTATAATTTTTAATAAATATTTCATACCCATTAAATTATTTCAAGGATATTTACATAATAACGACTTGTCCGGCTTTAAACCCCATTCAAATGACACTTATAAAATTTAATTCAATACTGTTGAATAGATATAACTATCTGTTTTGTTAGTGTATATATGATTTATTATTAATTTATTGACAACATAAATAATGAATAGTAACTTTATTGCAAAAAAAATGGACAATCAATGGATACACAATGGATAACCATTTAAGCAGGCACAACAATA
>PIVQ01001597.1 GCA_003354055.1 Desulfobacteraceae bacterium
GATGGTTCTTATTCCATCACCGGTAACAAGATTTTCATCACAGGCGGAGACCATGATCTGACGGAAAACATTGTTCACCTTGTTCTGGCCCGAATCAAGGGTGCCCCCCAAGGCAGCAGAGGAATCTCCCTTTTTATCGTTCCCAAAATACGGCTCAATCCAGATGGCAGCCTGGGCAAGCCCAATGATGTGATCTGCACCGGTATTGAAGAGAAAATGGGCATCCACGGGAGTGCTACCTGTAGTCTAAGTCTGGGAAGCAAGAATGGCTGTCGGGGCATCCTCGTCGGAGAGGAAAATAAAGGGATGAAGGCCATGTTTTCTTTGATGAATGAAGCCAGGATCGGGGTTGCCATGCAGGGGCAGTCTCTGGCCGGGGCAGCCTATGCCCATGCGCTTACCCATGCCAAGGAGAGATGCCAGGGTAAAAATTTACTGCAGATGTTGGATCCCGGGGCGGTCCAGGTGCCTATTATCCAGCACCCGGATGTGCGACGGATGCTTTTGTGGATGAAGGCATATGTTGAAGGCATGCGGAGCCTGATCTATTTTACGGCCCATTGTCTCGACATTTCTGAATTTGATGAAAGCGAAGAGGAGAGGGAAAAGTATAAAGGGGTGATTGAAATTCTGACCCCCATTCTTAAATGTTATTGTTCAGAGAAAAGCTTTGATGTCTGTACCCAGGCTCTGCAGGTATTCGGGGGATATGGTTTTACCACAGAATTTCCCATGGAACAATACCTTCGGGACAGCAAGATCACCAGCATCTACGAGGGGACAAGCGGTATTCAGTCCATGGATCTTTTGGGGCGGAAACTGGGAATGAAAAAC
>PIVQ01000765.1 GCA_003354055.1 Desulfobacteraceae bacterium
CAAAAATGAACCGTAATGGATTTTGATAGAGATTGGAGGAGAATAAAGCTTGAAGCTCTAAAACTGGATGGCTTGAACTAGATGAGCACTCTGCGAATTATTATCTGCCACCTTGGATTCAGTGGGTCTGAAAATGAGGTTAAGCATCCGCTTTGAGGATTACAGCAGACCAGTTCTTTTCATCGTTGTCCCAGATACTGGAAAATCCGAAATTTTTGTAGTGGGTGATCAGTTCTGCCTTTTCCCAGGTGCGTAGGCCTGAGAAAACAAGGGGGGCATCGGGAAGGACTGCCTCCAGAATTAACGGAGCCAGTTGTTTGAGGGTGGGAAACCGCAGGTTGGCACAGAGCAGGGATAATTGAAGATTCCCAGGGTCCATGAGGTCATCAATGACGGTGATCTGGTTGTCCAGGTTGTTGGCTGTCACGTTTTGCCTGGCTTCGCTGACGGCGTTGGCATCTATTTCCCAGGCCTGGCAGGAGTCCATTCCGGCAAGGCACATGGCAATGGCAAGGATGCCGGAACCCGTTCCGATGTCACCGGCCTGGCCTCTTTTCGGTCGGCTTGATTCCGGGGCGTTGAAAAAAAGATGTTCAAGGGCCTGGAGGCAGAGACGGGTTGTGGGGTGATGGCCGGATCCGAATGAGATGCCTAAGAAAATACGGATATCAAATTCGTGGGGCTGGGGCTGGAACTCTATGCCCGGAGGAGTGATAAAAAACCGGTCCGTGATGCGGACCGGTTTTGAAAAGCTTTCCATGACATAGGTGGCGCCGTAAAGATCCTGGTAGGCCAGGGTCTGGTCATTGACCAGGGATCTTAGGATCTTTTTGGCCTTGGATGGTGATATGGACAGGGCCTCGGCAATTTTTAGAATATAGGCCCTGGCCGTTAGTCTGAACTCAGAGTCAAATAGAATATCCAGGACTGCATCACGATTAAAGGGAGTCATACCCTTCTTTTCGGAGCAGTTCCGCGTACCAGGCGGCAAATTCGAACATACCCCTGATTTTTTCCTCTTCATTGACAATTCCGAGGCACATTTCAAAGGCGCCTTCGGCAAAGGAATTGGAGTATTCCTCATGATCCACGGAGGATAAAAATTCTCTGATCAATACCTGGGAGGTACGCTTGGTCTTATCTTTTCTAATGTCGATGGGATCTTTGGGTTCCGCGAACGGATTCCATTTCTCATATCCCTTTTTCGTGATTTGGCGCTGACCTCGCTTGCCCATGGCGTCAAATATCGCTTTTTTCCGCTCTTCTATTTCCTCGGGGGTGAATTTGTTATCCATCAGATGTATCCTTATTTTTTTACGCCAAGGTAGTCTTCGGTAAAGTTTGTGATCATGGCCATGGAAACCGGTACCAACATCTCGTGCATCCGGATGTTTTCAGAGTTAATGTCCTTGACCAGTTCTGCGGAGAAAAGCTGGAGCTGGGTATAGATTTTATCCATGTTCAGGGTGGGGTAAGGCTGACCCTGGACAAAGTTGGTTCGCCCGCAGATATGTGAGGTGCCTGCCGTTGATGTGGGGATTCCGTAAACCCTACAGGTAATGGGCCGGTTGTCGTACATCACGCAGAGATTGTCTTCACCAAGCATGGGACAACGGACCCGTTCCTGGGACATGCGGGCCACAATTTCCAGCTCTTCTTCACCTTTTTTAACCTCTTTGACAGCATCCCGTTTCATCTTTGTCAGCGCCCGGTCTGTTTTGTCTGCCGTGGCAATGAGGGTTGCCTTTTCCACACCGGAAAACTTCTCTGTGAACTTATGGTTCAGGTAAAGGGCTTCGATCAGGGTGAGGTCAAAAATTGCATAACAGCAGTCCGAGCATTTTTCCCTGCAGAATACCTCTTTGGGAAACTCTTCTTTCACCTTGTTAAACAATTGGTCTACCATACCGACGAGGGCTTCATACTTTACAAAATGTTTTTCTAAATCTAATGCCATGGTCTTTCCTTTTATTTTCCTATACAAAAGTTGCTAAAAATTGCATCCAATATATCTATAGAGGCGGTTTCCCCTGTAATTGTTCCAAGAGAATCAATGCTGTTTTTAACATCCAATGCCAAAGTTTCTTCTTCCTGGCCTGCCTCCACACCCGTGCGTACGGATTCAAGGTAGGTGAGGGCCAGAGTTAATGCATTTTTATGCCGCAGGTTGGGGATAACCGCGTCGTTTTCCATATCCAGATTTCGGATGCAAAAATCCATTAGTCGCTGTTTCAGACGGTCTATCCCCTGACTCATCAAGGCAGAGATTTCCACTACAGGTATGTGGGACAGATGGTCCGGCAGGGTGGGAAGATCCGGGGCGCCGTTTTCCACCAGATCCATTTTATTGATAACAAACAGGGTCTTTTTCCCTTCGGGGATGGTCTTTAAAAAGACCGTCTCGGAAAAGGATTTACCCGGTTCACTCATGTACAAAATGATGTCTGCAATGCCGATATGATCCCTTGCCTTTTCAATCCCGATGATTTCCACAAGATCGTCTGTCTCGTGAATTCCGGCGGTATCAATGATCACAAAGGGGATACCTTCGATGTTCAACCCCTCTTCAATGGGATCCCTTGTGGTTCCGGGTATTGCCGTGATAATGGATTTTTCCTTGTTCAGCAGCTGGTTCATGAGGCTGGATTTACCCACATTGGGTTCCCCGCAGATGGCCACACGGATACCGGTTTTAAGGAAACAGGCATCGTCATACTGCTGGATCAGGGTCCCACATCGTTCCATAACCAGATCCAGGCTAGCCTCATCATCCTCTGAAAAGGAAAAGGGGGTGACCTCGTCGGGAAAATCAATGGACGCCTCAAGTCTGGATAAAAAATCCATCAGGATATCTTTCATCTGATCGATATCTTCTTTGAGGGTCCCCAGGTTCTGGGAGGCTGCGAATTTCAGGGAGCTGTCGGACCGTGCATTGATTATGTCTGCAACAGCCTCTGCCTGGGTGAGGTCAATGCGGCCGTTTAAAAAGGCCCGCTTAGTAAATTCCCCCGGATCTGCCGGTCTGGCTCCATGATCAAAGATCAATCCTAAGATTCGCCGCAGTACAATGGTTCCGGAGTGAGCCTGGATTTCAACAACATCTTCGGCCGTGTAGGACGTAGGTCCTTTCATCGGGATGATCAGGACTTCATCAATAACATCCCCGTCATCCAGAATGTACCCGTGGCAAACCCTGTGACTTACGAGCTGCGGCGTTTTGTTTTCAGGGCCCCGGGAAGTTGAGAATAAGCGGTCTGCTATCTCAAGCGCCCTGGGGCCGGAAATCCTTATGACACCAATACCGCCGCTCCCGAACGGGGTGGCTATTGCGGCAATTGTATCTGTCATTTATTTTTTGTTCCGTCGTTTTCCCCTGTAGGAATTTCTCTTTTTGGGAAAAATAACCAGGCGTCTGTAATAGCCGTCACCCATGCT
>PIVQ01000112.1 GCA_003354055.1 Desulfobacteraceae bacterium
CTGAGAACTTTGAATTTGGTCATTCATAATCACGCTTGACGTTAGTCATGCGTCGCGTTACTATATTAGCATGATAAAATCTTTTAAGTGCAAACGCACAAAAGCGCTCTCAAAGGGACAACGAGTCAAACAATTCGTATCTATTGAGAATGTTGCACGGCGGAAGCTGAGACAACTTGAGATCGCTAATCAAATAAAAGATTTGAGAATCCCGCCCGGAAATCACCTTGAGGCGCTCAAGGGGGATCGTTCCGGCCAACACAGCATTCGTATAAACGATCAATGGCGTGTCTGCTTTAACTGGACGGATGCTGGTGCGGAAAATGTGGAAATAGTTGATTACCATTGAGGAAGGATGGATTATGAACGAACTTAACCCTATTACACCAGGTGAAATTCTCTTGGAAGAGTTTCTCAAGCCCATGAAGATCAGCCAATATCGGCTGGCCAAGGAAATTGACGTTCCTGCTCAGCGTATCAGTGCGATTGTCGCCGGGAAACGTTCGGTCACCGCTGATACGGATTTGCGGTTATGTCGTTTTTTTGGTTTGTCCAATGGTTACTGGCTTCGTGCCCAAGCTGCGCATGATACGGAAGTTGCCGAACGCCTCTTGAATGACGTCATAATAAAAATCAAGCCTTGGTCGGAGCAGGTTGCATAACCCGTCTCTTAAGAAATTACGGGAAAGGCGGCACTTTTTCAATCGTCATCTACAAAATAATTTTTCGGGTTGTCAAAAAAGCATTCGTTTCCCGCGCCCTTAGCTTCTCGTTATTCAACCTGTTAGCAACATTGTCAATATAAAACCATAACGGTTTATGAACCGGTCAGGTCCGGGTGGGGTGTCCGAGCCATCAGGTCGCAATTTTTTACCGCCTCGATTTTCGGCCTAACCAATTTGTAAGTCGGTAAAAAATTGATCGATCAGGCCGGAGATCACACCCGGACCGGCGGTTGATATGCCTCTCATTCAAAACCAAATCAGAAAAACACCTACCTTTGATCAGGATTTCCCTTTGGCATAGTAGGCATCCATAACATCTACCGGTACCATGCTGCCGCCCGTTGCCCAGGCAATATGGACGGCATTGGACATATATTGTTCCAGACCCTGTTGTTTAATGTACGCCTTTCCCTGCTCGGTACTGCATAGATCAAAGGCTCCCGGGATTCCAGCTATGGCGGAGGGTTCAAGATAAATATTTTCCGTATCCGCAGTCAGGCGGAGTAAGTCATAGAGATGTGCATCCTTAACCGTGTAAACCCCGCTGATCATCCCTTCCAGGGATTTGCCCACAAATCCGGATGGGCTTGGGACTGCCAGGCCGTCGGCGTCGGTTACGTTATCCAGTCCGAAATCACGGACATTGATCTTTTCATGGAGACCTGTCATCAGCCCTAAGAGCATGCAGGGAGAGGCCGTGGGTTCGGCAAAGAAGCAGTGGACATTGTCTTTGAATGCCTGCTTTAAGCCGAATGTTATTCCTCCGGGGCCGCCGCCGACGCCGCAGGGCAGGTAGACAAAGAGGGGATGCTGTTTATCCACCCGTATGTTCATTTCATCCAACTGCTGTTTCAGCCTTGGGGCAGCCACGGCATATCCTAAGAAAAGATCGGTGGAATTTTCATCATCGATAAAGTGCATGTCGGGATCCTGCTCAGCCTGGTGCCGGCCCTCTTCCACTGCCTTGCTGTAATCGGAGTCATATTCGATTACCTGAGCCCCTTTTTCCCGAAGCATGTCTTTTTTCCATAGCTTGGCATCGGCAGACATGTGGACAAAGACCTTAAAGCCCAACCGGGCACTCATGATTCCTATACTCAGCCCCAGATTCCCAGTGGAGCCGACCGCAATTGAATATTGGGAAAAGAACTGCCTGAACTCATCACTGTCAAGGATGCCATAATCATCTTCCGGCGTGAGGAGTTTGTGTTCAAAGGCAAGATCTTCGGCATGTTTGAGGACCTCATAGATCCCTCCCCTTGCCTTTATGGAGCCTGAAATGGCAAGATGGCTGTCACATTTGAGCAGCAGCGTGCCCGGGATCCGTTCACCGGCCAACCTGGCCTGAAGGGAAGGAACTCTTTTTAGGGGGGACTCGATGATCCCCCTTGTTTTTCGGGTTTCCGGAAATACTCTGGAGATATAGGAGGCAAACCTGTCTAATCTGTCTTCTGCGTCTTTTATATCAGCCTCCGAAAGGGATATCCTTCTTTTGGCAGTTTCAAAACTGCTGTATGTAGGATTGGTCCAGAATACCTCTTTGCTGCTCATGATAGGGGTCAGCACCGGGTGTTTTTCCACCCATGGGGCCGGATCTATCCCGTTTGGTGATTTACCTGCGATCATCCTGTCTCCTGTTCTTTACCGCCCCGGGTTAGCCGGGCATGGCGATGGTTTTGATAAATGAAGGGAGGCTGTCGTACACCTCTTTGGGGGTCTGGACGCTCCTGTCAGCATCCACCTGAAAAGAGGTGTTTTTCGTGCTCACATCAAAGGGGTCTGGCTGGGCGCTCAAGGGGGCCAGATCGGTATCGGTAAAGGGAAGGACAATGGGGCCGCGGCTTTCCAGCACATAGGCCATCTGGCCGTTTTTCAGAAAGACGATACTGCCCGGCGGGTATAATCCGATGCTGCTGACAAAGGCGTGCAGGATGAACTGAAGCATGGGATCTTTTTTCACGTAGGTTCTGAACAATTCCGTGGTAGCCGTGACCTGGTTGAGGGCATCTTTATAGCTGCGTTTGGAAATCATGGCATCGTAAATATCCATGAGTTTACAGATCCGGACATAGATGGGGATTTCCGAGAACTTGCGGTTATGGGGATAGCAATTTTTCTCTCCGCTAAACAGCGGGCCGTGATGGTATTGGACCATGTTGGAAAGCACCGAGTTATTCATATGATTTCTTTCCAGAATCTTGCTGCCGAATTCATAGGAGTGGCGCTGCATCATTTGCTGTTCGTCTTTGGTCAGGCCGGTCTTTTTGTTCAAAAGGGTTTCCGGTACCAGGGCTTTGCCCATATCATAGATAAAAAAGCCTAAAGACATCTCGTCCAGATCATCCGGGTAGTAATAGGAAAAACTGCGGGTTTCCTCAGATACTGCCATGGCCGGGTCTGCCCAAAGGGCTTTTTCTATTGATCTTGAAAACGCTTCGTTAAACCGGTGAAGCACTGCTGTGCCCATGGCACAGACATTCACGGCGTGGCCGTAAAGGTAGTCATCATATAAAAAGAGTTCCCGGCCCATATAGGAAAAGGGGTGGTTGGTGTCCAGAGAAAAATCCACAAGTTCTGTCACCTGGGATTCAACCGCCTGGACGTCGAATTGGCCCTTGTTTTTCCGGATTTGGGCAAGGCTCTTTTTCAGACAGGCGGCGGCCTTGGTATGTCTGAGGGTTGCCTCCTCCCGGATTTCCCGAATCTCTTTTAAGCGCTGGGTGATGTCCTGGTCCGAGTGGGGATCAGGGGTTTCCCTGTCTCCTGGCTCCGGAAGGGCCAGGCTGCCGTCGGCCGCCAATTTGATCTGATTGCCGCTGCCGTCAAAAAGTCCGCCGCCCTTGGCCACTGGTACGGACCTAAGACCGTTCCGGCGGATAACTTCAAGGGTTTTCACCTGGTCCACCACAATATCTTTGGCAAGAAGCAATGTTCCATCCCGATCATAGACATCCACCCCGGTTTTTACGGCTCCCCCGTCCCGGACAATGGCAATCAGGTTGTCAATTGAAAACATGGCTTCAATCATGGCCGGTCATTCCTTTTTCATTTCCCAAACCGCATCTGCCAGGGTTACAAATTCCTCAATGGTAAGGGTTTCAGCCCTGCGTACCGGGTCAATACCGGCCCGTTCAAGGGCCTGCCCCGCCTCTGGTTTTTCAAAATCCAGCTCTCCGCCGGCCATGGAGTTCTTAAGGGTTTTTCTTCTTTTTGAAAATGCCGCCTTTATCACACTAAACAAAAGGTCTTCTTTTTCTTCGCTCATGCCGGGTGCGTCGAAAAAGTCAAACCTAAGGACGGTGGAATCCACATCCGGTCTGGGAAAAAATGAATTGGGACGGATGTTTACCAGATGCCTTATTTTGGCGGCATATTGCACCACGGCAGTGAGCCTTGAATAATCTCGTCCGCCGGGTTCCGCCTTCAGGCGCACGGCCAATTCCTTCTGAAACATGAGAAAGGCTTTGTCAACAACTGATCGGGTCTTTACCAGCTTGAACAGAATCTGTGATGAAATATTATAGGGAAGGTTTCCCATAACCACCAGGCGGTTATCACCGGCAATCTCCCGGATATCGGTTTTAAGAATATTCTGATTGATAATTTTTACATTTGATATCCCGGCCTCTGCCAGTTCTTCTTCCAGAATAGGAATGAGACGTCTGTCTTTTTCGACCGCCACAACCTGACCGGCAGCCTTTGCCAGGGGAATCGTCAGGGCACCTAAGCCCGGTCCGACTTCCAAAACAAGGGTATCTTTTGTAATGCCGGCATGGCCCACGATCATCTGCGCAGTGCTTGGATCGGATAAGAAATTCTGCCCCATCTCCTTGCCGGCATACAGGTTTGCTCTTTTCAACAACTCTCGGGGATGTGTCATACCCTGTGCTCCATTTTCTTTATAGTCAAATTTGGTCCTGTCAGCTTGGCCTGCCAGTTTTCACATCATAGCACAGGGGGAGAAAAGGTACAAAATTTGATAAAACAATTGATTAAGACAAAAGCTAAAGTAAAAAAAAGAGGAATGCCAGGCTAACCCCCTCAAGCCACAGGCAATTACTTTACTCTTCTTTACAAATTTACTACTTGACTTTATGAGGGTTCGGAAGTAATTTTTAATTATATTTCACTTGGGCAACATGCATCATCTCCCCAAAACGAAACGGCAATTTGTCTTAGGTTTACTGCATTGCCTAATAATTTCCACCATGAATGCATATGGGACCTTTGCCTGACATCTAAATTTTTAAGGAGACATACACCATGGAACAGACCGATTTTGGCGCCAATTGGGAAAACTTCATTAAAATGCTCTTGCACCGCTTAGACATTCCCACCAAAGAAGATATCAACAATCTCCACGCAAGGCTTGACAAGCTGGAGCAATTAATCTATCAGAAACAGCCCGCTGGCAGGCAGGATGGAAAACCCAGGTCCTCCAAGAAAAAAAGTGCATCTTCCATTGTTCTGGAAATCATTGAAAATCATCCTGAAGGGACCAATTTTAGAACCATCAAGGCTGCCACAGGGTTCGATGACAAGAAACTGAGAAACATTATTTTCAGACTGGACAAGATTAAAAAAATCCAGCGGGTCAGCCGGGGGATTTATAAAAAACTTTAGCAACATACAACCGAGCAGGACATAAAACCATGGAAAAAACGGCGTTCACACCAGGACAGGCCATTAACGGATATCGTGTAAAACAGGTTTCCCATCTTCCCAGCATTGATGCGGACCTGATCGAGTTGACCCATGAAATAACCAGGGCCACCCATATCCACATTGCCAATAAAGACAAAGAAAATACATTCGGGGTCTTTTTCAGAACCGTGCCCACGGATTCCACAGGCGTGGCCCATATCCTGGAGCACACCGTGCTCTGCGGGTCTAAAAAATTCGAAGTCAGGGATCCGTTTTTCTCCATGATCAAGCGGACTCTATCCACATTTATGAATGCATTTACCGCATCCGACTGGACCATGTACCCCTTTGCCACCCAGAATAAAAAAGACTATTACAACCTTATGGATGTCTATCTGGATGCGGCATTTTTCCCCAATATAGATGAGTTGAGCTTTAAACAGGAAGGTCACCGCCTGGATCTTGCCGACACCGAGGGCGGGGAAACCGAACTGGAATATAAAGGTGTGGTGTACAATGAAATGAAGGGGGCGATGTCGTCTCCCAACCAGGTGCTGTCACGGGCACTTCTCAAGGGGCTTTATCCGGATACCACCTACGCCAATAACTCCGGCGGAGAACCCTCTGACATCCCCGATCTCACCCATGAGGGGCTAAAGGCCTTCCATGCCCAGTATTACCACCCGTCCAACGCCTTTTTCTATACATACGGGAACCAGACGCTGGAAGAGACTCTGGAATTTATTGAAGACAAGGTACTCTCCCAATTCGATTTTCTGGACATGGACACCCATGTACCGTCCCAGCCCAGATGGGAGACTCCCCGCACCCAGACCCAGGCCTATGCCTATGCAGATCCGGACGATCTTTCCAATAAGTACCAGGGCTGTGTGGCCTGGTTGACCTCGGATATCCGTTCCAATTTTGAAGTTCTGATCCTGACCATTCTGGAACAGATTCTTCTGGGCAACTCAGCATCGCCCCTGCGCAAAGCACTCATTGATTCCAACCTGGGTTCCGCCCTGTCGGACGGCACCGGGTTTGACGGCGACAATCGGGACACCATGTTTGCCTGCGGCCTAAAGGACATTGCCAAAGAATCGGTGCCGCGTGTGGAAGAGATCATTTTTGATACCATGAAAAACCTTGTGGATAAGGGAATTGACCGGCATCTTATTGACTCGGCCATCCATCAAATCGAATTTTACAGAAAAGAAATCACCAACACCCCCTATCCATTCGGCATAAAACTGCTGCTTTCCTTTGCCGGAATTGTGATCCACGGCGGAGATCCTGCGGCCTGCATTAATATTGACGATGACCTTACCCGCCTGCAGAAGGAAATCGATAAGGGACCGTTTCTGGAAGAAAAGATAAAAACCTTTTTTCTGGACAATCCCCACAGGCTCTTGTTTACCCTTGAGCCGGACACAGACCTCGAAGACCGCAATGTTGAGAAAATCCGGGCAGAGTTGAAAGCCAAACTCTCCACCCTTAACCCGGAAGATCTGGACCAAATTCGCTCCGATGCCACGGCCCTTGAGGCACTTCAGGAGACCGAGGAGGACCTGACCGTTCTGCCGACCCTGGAACTTGCCGATGTACCGCCCGAGATTGAAATTATCCATCCGGATACCATTGATCAGGTAAAACTTGCCACCTGCTACGACAAGGCCACCTCAGGTATTTTGTACTTTACCTGCCCGGTCGGGGCAGGCAAAATTCCGGCGGACCTATTTGCCATGGCACCATTTTTCTCCAAGGCCTTTACCAACAGCGGCACTGCCAAAAGCTCCTATGTACAACTGGCAGAGCGAATGGATCTGTATACCGGCGGTATTTCCATGTCACCTTTTTCCGGGTCCTATTTTTCCAAAGAAGGAGATTCACATAGTTTCCTGGCCCTCCAGGGAAAAGCCCTGGACAGGAATATTGACAATCTGTTTGACCTGATTGATGAATATGTCAACTCTTTTGGATTTTCAGATCATGACCGTTTGAAAAGCCTGTTGCTCCAATACCAGGCAGGCATGGAAGCATCCATTGTTTCAACGGGCCACAGATATGCAATTTCCCTGTCTGCCAAACACCTGTCAAAGGCCTCCCACATCAATGAGCTCTGGCACGGCATCGCCCAGTACCGGAATCTCAAGGCCCTGACCGCACGGATCAATGATGAAAAAACAGGCAAGGATGCCATGGAAGCTCTGAGCCGCGATCTGTCGGACATGGCCGTGGCCCTCCTCAAACAGGACAATTTCAAACCGGCAGTGATCGGAGCGGCCCCATCCATGATTCAAGCGGATAAGAGAATCAGCCAGATTCATGACAACCTCACAAACGGTACGGACAAGGCCTTTTTTACGCCGGACATCACATGTGACACCCAGCGTTCCTATGAAGGATGGTATACCAATACAGCGGTCTCCTTTGTAGGCCAATCGT
Source organism: Desulfobacteraceae bacterium (assembly GCA_003354055.1). The sequence goes on from PIVQ01000112.1 coordinate 7,815, forward strand.
TTAAAACCGTACGTATCACCCATGAGGATTCCCCGGGTCTTGCCGTGATTTCAAAACTGCTGCGGTCTCTTTTTCTGCACAAGGAAATCAGAGAAAAAGGCGGGGCCTACGGCGGGTTTGCCATGTACAATACCGAGGAGGGCATTTTCTCATTCGGTTCCTACAGGGATCCCCATATCAAACGGACTCTGGATGTCTATGCCGATGCCTGTGATTTTATTGTTGGGGGAAATTTTTCAGAGACTGATGTGAAAGAGGCCATTCTCCAGGTCTGCTCGGACATTGACAAACCAGAGACCCCGGGACCTGCGGCCATGAAAGCCTTTTACAGGCAAATCACAAAATTATCCAACGATATCCGGCGGCAGTTCAAGGATTCTCTGCTGAAAATAGACAAAAAACGGATTCAGGAAATTGCAGGGACGTACTTTACCCGGGATGAGTCAGGGAAAGGGATTGCGGTGATTTCAAGCAAACCCCTGCTGGAGAAGGCCAACCAGGCCTTAGAGGCGGACAATCGTCCGCCCCTGGCACTGCGTAAAATTTAAAACGCACTATATTAAACGAATCAGCTTTAGTTGTTGGAAAAAAGGCGGGACAATTTTTGTTCCGCCTTTTCATTTAAACCGTCTCCGGCACGGGTAATGTCCAGCGTATGATCTCCCAGAATCCTGTACAATTGGGAAAATTGAGGCATCTTGGCATCAATGTCCTTTAAATGCCGGGACACAATTTCATGATCCCCTCTGGCAACAGGTCCGGTCAGGGCCCGGGCACAGCCTTTATTCTTAACATTAGCCAGGGTGCCTTGAATCAGGGGTTCAAGAATTTCATAGGCCCGCGACTCATCAAGACCTGTTTCCATGAGCAGGCGTAGGGCAAAATCCTCCAGAGTCACCAGGTAGTTGGATGCCACCACGGCCGAGGCATGGTAAAGGGTCTTGGCATCTGTGGGAATGGTAAATGAATTTGCACCTAAAGCCGAAACAATCTTCTTGCCCAAGGCCACAGCGTCCGCGTTGCCTTCCACCGACATATTGATGTTCGCAAAGGGATTGGCCTGGCCCTTTTCATAGGGGGTAAAGGCCTGAAGGGGATGGATGGATCCAACGGCCGCCCCCTGGTTCTGGGCTGCGGCCAGGATATCGGATGACAAGGCTCCTGACAGGTGAAACACTCGGGATTGAGAACTAAATCCACCTTCCCTTGCCAGTTCCTCACACATAGGTTCGATCAGGGTATCCGGCGTGGTGATAAAAACAATATCGGCATCCCTTGCGGCCGTTACAGCATCGTCAACCACCTGCCCCTGCCCTGCCATATCTCTTGCAAAAAGGGCAGAGTCCTGGGTTTTACTGAAAAAAGCCACCGGTTCAAATCCTCTGGCAGATAAAAACACTGCCAGGGAGACGCCGACCCGGCCGCACCCTATGACGGAGAACCTTAGCTTACTTGTATTCATAATCTTCAGAGGGGAAACTTCCCTCTCTGACCTCTTTGACATACGCCTCTAATCCCTTATTCGCAACAGCGGCAATGTCTGCATATTTTTTCACAAACTTGGGCAGGAACCTGTCATTGATTCCCAGCATATCGTGAAGCACAAGGATCTGGCCGTCACACCCTGGGCCGGCACCGATGCCGATGGTGGGGATATTCAGGGCCTGAGTGATCTTAGTGGCAATTGGAGAGGGTATCCCTTCCAGCACAACACTGAAGGCTCCGGCAGCTTCCACGTCCTTTGCATCCTGGAGCAGGCGTTCCTCGTCACGCTGGACCTTGAATCCGCCCATCTGATGAACCGACTGGGGGGTCAGGCCGATATGGGCCTGGACCGGAATACCTGCCTTTGCAATGGCAGTGATCACCGGGCAGACATCAGCCCCGCCTTCCAGTTTAACAGAAGCTGCACCTGCCTCCTTCAAAAAACGGCCGGCATTTTCCACAGCCTTGTCCAGGGAACCATGGTAAGACATAAAAGGCATATCACCTACCACCAGAGAATACTTGCAGGCACGGGTCACAAGAGAGGTATGATAAATCATCTCATCCATGGTCACCGGCAGGGTGGTTTCCTTTCCCTGTACTACCATCCCTAAGGAATCGCCAACCAGAATTATATCAATTCCGGCACTGTCCACAATACCGGCAAAAGGATAATCATAGGCAGTCAGAGCAGTGATTTTTTTGCCTTCCTGCTTCATTTTCATTAAAGTGGATGTGGTTACCTTGGCATTCATTTTTGCCTCCTGATGGTTGGTTTGGTGTTATCCCGGGGCAGCTGTGAGTATACTCAATTGGGATAATTTCAGCTTAGAATAATTCCCCCCAAGTTTCAACCCCGGTGTTTGTCCCTGTCACCTAAGTATGGTATCTGCATTTTCTTTTTTCCGGGGCGGGTTTGCCCCGGAACTTATTATTCTCTGTTTTTCAGCCAGCTCTGGTATTGAACCATGCCTGCCAGGGCCTTGACCGCCCGTTCCGGTGACGGAAAGAATACGCCTTTATATTCCTGGTTGTCAAACCGATAAAGAGTCCGGCTCAGCTCATCGGTCAGCAGGCTCACCCCGAGCACGGGCTTATTGTACTTTTGGGTCAGCTCAACCACATATCGGGTATACTCTTCTTCAAACTGCAACAGGGCATCCTTGAACAGGCTGGCAGAGGTCTCATCCATTGCAGGATCGGTTTTCAGCGTAGAGTCGATCATTGCATTGGCAAGCACACGCTTACCGTGAATTCCAAGATGGATAACTGCATCACAGCCATCCCATTTAAGCAGCTCTTCTAGACAGGTTTTGGGTATATTGGGATCTCCTTCCCCGACAATATCCACGGGATTGCCATGGCTCCAGAACGACGGCAGAACTTCATTGAGTCGATCAATAATCCCCTCCGACAACTGGGGCACCGATAGACCGTGTTCGTAGCAGAGGTCTGTAGTTACCACCCCCCAGCCGCCGCCAAGGGTCATGATGGCCACCCGGTTTCCTTTGGGAAGGGGAAGGGATGAAAAAACCGCGGACAGATCCAGAAGTTCCATGGGCTGCTCCACCTGGATAATCCCGGCCTGGTCGCAGGCGGCATTAAACACCTTGGCATCGGATGCCATGGCACCGGTATGACTTGCGGCAGCCTGTTCTCCCATTTGGGTCCGGCCGCCCTTAAGCACAATCACCGGTTTTTTCTTTGAGACCCGTGACGCAGACTGAAAAAACCGTCTCCCGTCTTTGACACTCTCAATATAAAGCACAACACTCCGGGTCAGTTCATCCTGCTCAAAGGCCTCCATATAATCTTCAATGGTCACCATGGCTTCATTGCCGGATCCTGAAAAAGCCCGGATTCCGATATCCTGCTGTTCTGCAAAGGCCAGAAGCTGGGTACCCATGTTGCCGGACTGACAGACCAGGGCAGTGGACCCCGGTATGGGATAGGCATTGGCAGCGGTGCTGTAAAAGTCAGCGTGAGGATTACATACCCCCATGGTGTTGGGTCCAAGCACCAGAATGCCTGCCTCTCGTGCCTTTTCCATAAGGGCATCTTCCAAGATTCTGCCCTCTTCGCCCACCTCCCTGAATCCGGAGGTGATCAGCAGCATACCTTTGACATTTTTTTCGGCCATCGCAGGGATCAGGTCCATGACACGGTTGGACGGCACGGTGACCACGGCCAGGTCCACATCTCCCTTTATCCGGTCCAGGCTCTTGTATGCCTTACGCCCCATGATCTTTCCCCCTTTGGGGTTGACCAGATACACCTTACCCTTGAAATCCCTGGCAAAGGTATTCACGGGCAACATATGCCCCCATTTCCCCGGAGAGGCAGACGCCCCGACGAAGGCAATGGATTCCGGATAAAAGCAGGTGTTCAGCGCTTTAAAATCTATTTTCGGTAACCGGGCTTTTGTCTGGCTGTCTTCACCCAGAATGATAAGGCCGTCAACGGCGCAAGGTTGACCGTCCGGCTGAACGATCAGGGGATTGACATCAATTTCCCGGATGGCAGGATAATCGCAGGCCAGATCCGACAGTCCTTTTAATACGGATTTTAGCGCATCACGGTCAACCGCAGCTTCCCCCCTGAACGGCCCCAGAAGTTTGCCGGCAGCCAATCCGTTGAGCATATCTTCGAGATCAGGATCGGAAAGTGGGGCAATTTTAAAGACAATATCCTGTAAGGCTTCGGTAAGTACCCCGCCCAGACCAAACATGATCACCGGGCCAAACTGAGCATCCCTGAACATTCCGGCCACAAACTCACGTTTTCCCTGGATCATGGGTTGAATCAGAAACGCATCCAGTTCAGCGCCGGCACGGTCCTGAATGGTCGCAGCGGCCTGCGCCAGACGGTCCCGGTTGTCTATGCCGGTGATGACAAGTCCTGCCTCTGTTTTGTGCAAAATTTTCTCTCCGAGCCCTTTAAGCACCAGAGGATACCCGGTCCGGTCTCCGGCGGTCAACACCTTGTCTATATGGTCTCCGAGGTCACTAACCTCAACTTTTTCTTCCCCGACCACAGGGAGAGAAAGTGCCCTGAAAATATCCTTGGCCTGGTCTTCGTTTAAACTGCTGGCACCTGATTTAATATTTTTCTCTATGAGAGCCCCTATCACTTCTGATCCTGTCATGCTTTCACCCCGTTGAATACTATGTCTGAAATACCGCTGGACGTATGGTCAATATCAAGTTCCCTGCCAAAAATTATCTCCCCGAGGCAGGCATGTTCAATGGCCCCTAACACCACTTTCCTTAACAGATGGGGATCTGTCCCGGGTTTCAACTCTCCCGAATCTACTCCCTGCTGGATGATCGTAAGAATAGTGGCGGCATATCTGCGTATCATGTCGTAGGCGCCGGAGTTAAAAAAACCTTGAGAATTTCTGACCTCCAGCATCAACATCTTTGAAAACAGCCTGTTTTCCGCATAGCTTTCCAGGCTTGTAAAAATAATGATCTCAAGCTGCCTGATACAGGAAGTCTCCGTTTCAATCCGTTTTTCAATCCTGGCATGAAACGCAGTAAAATGGTCATTAAGGACCTGGTACAACAAATCCTTTTTGTCTTTAAAATACTTATAGATCAGTCCTTCGGTTACTGAGCCGTTTCTGGCAATTTCCGCCGTGGTAATCGAATTAAAATCCTTTTCCTGCATCAATTTGGAAAAGGACTTCATGATCTTGATCCGGCCGGGCGGATTTGTTTTTCCCTTGTGTTTCATCTTGGTTCCACTCTTGATTTCCTTCTCTGGTCTGCCGTTCAAAGAACGGGCACATTAGGTGAGTAATACTTACTCACGAAACTATTGTCTGTCAAGAACTAAAAACAAAGGGCCCAGTTGAAATATAAAAATTTCACCGATAGATTGATCCCTCTCAATCCCTGATTATATTGAAGACTGTAACCCTTTCAAAAGGAGACCTTCCATGAAAGATTCTGAAAACTTACATTTAAAAGTCCAGGAGCTGTGTGCCTGTTTCTCAAGCACAGACCCTTTAAAAGAGATGTCTGACCTGACCAATGATATAGATTCGGGGGAAGCCGCCCTCAAGTGGCTGGCTTTGACGGCCCTTCACGGGGTTAATGCCAATGCCGAAAAAATAAGCCTGAAAGAAAATGAGAACGGAAAGGTTATAGTGACGGCAGAATACCGGAAAACCGAACTGCCCTCTCCCGGAAAAACAATCGGAGACAGCGTTTTTGATTCCATCCGTAAGATAACCCATATTGAAGATGCCAAAGGCAAGACCACCCTGGCCTTGGGAATAATGGACAGCAGTATTGAACTATCCGTGGGTATTAAAGATAAAAAAGGGAAACGAAAAATTTCCATCAAATTTCCTGAAGACTGATCCGATCGAAGACAAACCTGGTATCCTGTTTCAGGGAAATGTCCCGGTCACAGGATATCAGGTCTAATACGAATTAGGAATCGTTACAAAATAACTTGATCTAAATACCCTGAAGGGCAGAAACTTGTTTCCAAAACCCCTTAAAAACTGCTTAAAGCGGCGGGTATTTTGAAAGCAAAAGATCAAGTAATTTTGGAGCCGATCCTTAGTTAGTGGCAGCAATGCAGGGGGCTGAACCGGAAACTATCAAGCATCTCCTGATAGGTACCGTCTTCGAGCATGTCTGCCAGAGACTGATTAAAATCTTCTATCAGTTCCCTGTGATTAGGCATATTTTTTGACAGGGTGATGTGCAGAGGTTTGACCTCAAAAGGGCTTTTCACTATGGTTAGTTTGCTCTGAATATCTTCAGGCATTTCTGAAAGAATGATCTGGGCATTCAATTTTTCTTCCATGGTAAGATCTATTCTATGATTGGCAAGCTTCATCAAATTCTGGCGAAGGCTTTTGACAAATCGTTTTTCGATTTCATCCGATTCGATTTTTTTCAGATAGCCATAGCCAAGTATCACCCCCATGATTTTGCCATGGAGATCCTGAATATTCGTATAAACAAAAGGGTCTGTTTTTCTTTTAACCAGGACAATGGCCGTATTGATATAGGGGCGGCTGTAAACCATGGTTTTGGCCCGTTCCTCAGTGAACCAGGCAATGCCCAACCCATCCAGTTCTCTGGTTTTCACAAAATACTGGGTCCTTGACCAGGGGTAGAATAAAAATTTTGCACTGTGCCCTGCCCGCTTGAATATCCGGGTTACGATTTGGGCGGCAATCCC
>PIVQ01000113.1 GCA_003354055.1 Desulfobacteraceae bacterium
TCTGCTGAAAAAAAATCCCTATGACCTGGATGTGGGTGCCATTGCCCATTTTCAGAAAGAACATGGTCTTCCTGTGGTGACCCCGTTGTATACCCAGGAAGAGGCCAGGCAGTCCCTGACCTATATTGACGGCTATCCGTTCGGCACTCCCGTGACAATCGGTAAAGATGTCACGGTAAAGTTCTATGTGGCCGGCCATATCCTGGGGTCTGCCTTTTCCCTGATTACAATCAAACGGCCGGAACGGACAGTGCGTATTTTATATACCGGTGATGTGGGTCGTTTTTCCAAGCCCATTCTTAAGGACCCCACCCTGATGTTTGACGAGGAGGATCGGGATATTGATCTGCTGATCACGGAAAGCACCTATGGAGACCGTGAACATGCACCGGTGGAGGATTTGGGGGACAGTCTGAAAGATGTTCTGACCCGGACCGTGAGCCGTGGCGGTTCTCTGATCATTCCGTCTTTTGCCTATGGCCGGACCCAGGAAATTATTTATATCCTCCATGAGTTATATGAGTCTGGTACTGTGCCCAAAGTACCTATTTTTGTGGACAGCCCTCTGGCCTCCAATATCACCACGGTATTTGGAGAGCATCCGGAATCCTATGACAAGGAGACCCATGAGGCCTTTCTGGAAAAAGGGCTGAATCCCTTTTATTTTGACAAGATTAAGTTTGTGGCCAGTGTTGAAGAATCCATGAACCTGACCCGGGACGCCAATCCCCATGTGGTGATTTCCGCCTCGGGCATGTGTGAGGCCGGTAGAATTCTCCATCATTTGAGGTATAAAATCCATGATCCCAAAAACACCATACTTTTGGTGGGATATATGGCCCAGCATACTCTGGGCAGACGCCTTGAAGAAATGGGACTGGGGCATGAGAACGGCACTCCGCCGCCAGAGGCACCGGAGGTGAAAATCCTTGGCAAGACCTATCCCCTGAAGGCACGGGTGGAAAAAATCGGTGGGTTCAGTGCTCACGGGGACCGCCATGAACTCATGCGGATTATTACCGAATCCAATTTGAATGTGAAAAATATCGGCATTGTCCATGGTGAGACTGCCCAGAGTGAGGCATTTGCAAAACGGTTGGCGGACAAAGGGTACAATACCTTTATTCCTCAACCCGGAGACCGGTTTAAACTAAAATAATTGTGTTCGTTGATCCTAACAAATATTGTATTTTCTAAATGGGGCCTTACTATAAGGAGTGACACCCTGGCCTTTTTCGGCCAGATATGATGCACCCTGAACTTGCGATCCTGCTTTGGGATTGCCGGAGGTGATAGTATGGCCAAGTCTGTAAGCATAGGCGCCCGGGCCTGTTGTGCCCTGGAAAAAGAACGGCTGGTTGAGGAACTGCGAAGCTGTGATTATGATACTACCAGCCCTGAAGAACGGCATAATTGTTATCGCTGGGCAGCCAAGAAAAGCGGCCACCGGGCAAAACAATGCTTGATTTCAGTATAGTCTGTTAAATAAAGAATACCCTAAAAGGCCCGGATTTCCGGGCCTTTTTTATTTTCCCAGAGCTTACTCCCGGACAATGGCCATGCCATGGTCATGGGAGGTTAGGATTAGACCTCTGCCCACGGTATCCTCAAGTTCAAAGGGGAACTGAAGTTCCTTAACCAGCGGCTGGCAGGCAAAAAACTGGGTGGCAAAGGCCCCCAGGACTTTTGAATAAAACAGGCTGGCCCGGCCGTTTACAGCCTCTTCGGTCAGGTCTATCAGGAATTTGACCTGGGCCGTGCAGGTTTCAGGATGAATGTCCGCAGCCATGAAAGGAGGAGAGGGCTTTGGTCCCGGGCAGCTTATCTTGGAAAATCCGCAGGCTGAAAATTCCTCCAGATAGGCATCAAGTTCTCCCTCTTCGAAGGTCTCCTGCCGTTGATTTACGCATTGGCCCCGGGCGATGATGAAGTTAAGATTTTTCTCTTTAATATAGGCTTTTACCGCCTGGGATAATGTCAGGTCGCCCTGCATTCCTTTGTTCATATCTTCAAGTTTCCACATGATTATTATTTCACTATTCGCTATAGGTGGTTTGGATGGATTCAAAGGCCGGACCTAAGTCCTGAATGGCCTCGAATATATTGGGATCCAGATGGGATCCGGCACTTTCTTCCAATGTCTGCCAGGCTGTATCTGCAGGGTAGGGCGGTTTATACGGGCGTTCGGACCGCAGGGCATCGTAGACATCGGCAAAAGCCACAATCCGTCCGGCCAGGGGAATATCATTCCCTTTCAAACCTTTGGGATAGCCTGTGCCGTCCCAGCGTTCATGGTGGCTCATGGCAATGGTGGCGGCATATTGCCTTACCTCATCCGCCATATAGGCTTTAGGCGGTCCGTCTGTCTTAAGGGCATAAAAGGCTTCCATTCCCTTGGGTCGATCCAAAAGAATGTCTTCTCCGATTTTGCAGTGCTGCTTCATTATTTTCCACTCTCCCGAAGAGAGTCGTCCCTGTTTGAGCAGTATCCCGTCCGGAATACCTATTTTCCCCAGGTCATGGAGAGGGGCTGTGAGAAATATTAATTCCACTTCTTTAGGAGAGCGGTTCAGGGCCTCGGCAATAATACGGCTGAAATGGCCGACCCGGACCACATGATCCCCGGTATCCTCATCCCTCATTTCCCCTGCCTTGGCAAGCCGCCACACCAAGTCATGGTGAAGGAATTCCAGTTCCAGGGTTCTCTCCTTGACTTTGGCTTCCAGGGTAACATTCTGGCGGATCACTTCATCCTGATAGGATTTCAGCCGAAGTGCCGAGGTGATCCTGGCCACAAGATCTTCAGCGTCAATGGGTTTGTTTAAGAGGTCGGTTGCCCCGGAATCCAGGGCCTTGCGTTTGAGTTCCCGGTCATCGTCACCCGTAAGGATAATAACGGGTATGGTACGGGTATGCCCGGTCTTCTGGAGCCAGACCAGAAGGTCAAATCCGGATTTGCCAGGCATTCTGAGGTCTGTGACGATGACATCAAATGGATGGATCCGGATCAGCTCTACGGCTTCGTCTACCCCTCCGGCAAAAAACAACTGCCACTCATCCCGTTTGTGATGAAGCATTCGCTCCACCCCTTTCAGGTAGCGTTGTTCATCATCCACAAAAAGCAATTGATTCATGATATCGTCTGCCCCGCAGGGAAAGTGTCCCGAAGATTCGCCGGAACTCTGGTTGACTGGAAATATTCTCATTCTGCCATGGTTTTAGAGCATTATCAATAAAATTATATCCGATCCAGCCGGGCATTGATCACAACCAGAGGGGCTGAATCCAGGATTCTAAAAATCCCGTAAAAGATACATAAACCGAAGAAGGGCACCCCGATCCAGGCAACCACGAAAATTATCCATCCGGGAACACCCAGATCCGTGCCCTGAAATCCGAAGAAAACACCCGCCAGCACAAATACGACGGACATTCCTATTATTGCTGAGAACTTGATTTTATTTGGATAATAAATAATGTCGTCCATGATTCCTGTCCAATAATTATATTATTATGGGGTTTCAATTTTCCATCCTACATGAACGCGGTGAAAAATGTAAGATTCCTCTGGGAAAAATTCATAGCAGGCATGAGTAGATGTTGGATATTTCTGGTAGCTGACACCGGGCCGGCCAGCCCGGTTATCATAGTTTTCAAGATGATGCATTTTCTGGATTTTTTTTAAAAAAACTGAGACTATGAATACAAGTACCCACCGGTCTTATTTTGATTCCAGTCACCACTGGCAAAAGAAGTCAACGCCTTTGGGCTAAGGGCTTACAGCGACTGCAGATAGATATAATCGCTTTTTTGGTACAAGGGAATTAATTCATAAAGCTGATATTTTTATCGAAACGATTAAAGAGATAATTCAGTATTTTATTAAATCACAGATCCGTTGGGGCCTATTCAACGAATAATTAATCACTGCTATAGCCTTTTTTCTTTTTCATTTTAATATACCAATCTTCAGAACCATAAAGTTCGTCTGAACATTCTGTACACATACCATGGCTAAATGTAACATCGGAATGACTCTGAATATATGACTCAAGCTGATTCCAATACCCCTGGTCATCACGGATTTTTTTACAAGATGAGCAAATCGGGAGTAGCCCGCCCAGAGTTCTTACCTCAGCTTCCAATTTTTTGTGTTCTGTAATGTCTTCTATTACAGCAATATGCGTGGTTGGCCGCTCTCCAGGCTTCCACATGGGAGAAACTGTTAATTTCACCCATACGATTGAACCTTCCGAATTTAAATATCGTTTTTCTATTGAAAAATCAGACGTCTTTCCTTCCTTGAGCTCTCGCATTTTAGATAGGTTTGCTTGCAAGTCATCAGGATGGGTGATTTTTTGGAATTTAATGGTTTTCAGATCTTTCTCTGTGTAACCTGTGATATCACAATATTTCTGATTGACTTGAAGTAACTGCCCCGATTTGGTCGAAGTCAGTGCTACTCCTACCGCAGCTTGTTCGAATATTGCTCGAAATTTTTTTTCACTTTCTTTGACCCGTTCATGCTCATGAGACAATTCCATCTCCATCTTTTGGGAGTTCAACTGTATCAAACCTCCCACCAAGGATATGCTTAACATGGTTGCTAAAATGAGAATGATTTCATAAAAGTTCCCTGCAGACATGTAGTTATTAACCGTGTTTCCAGGTAACAAATAGAATACCCCTCGTGATAGGTAAACTGTCGTTAGCAATACAAGGGCTGTAAAGACCATTATGTTTAATTTTATCCGAGCATGTCGGGCCGCTTTGACAAAAACGAGGGTAGATAGGAAAAAATAAAAAGCATTAACAAACGAAATAAGAATGAAACGGATACTCACGTTGGGTAGGGCGTAGGTAAAAAAAGGAAAAAGGACCAGCGAGCAAAAAAGGATAAAAACAAAATGGAAGTGAGTTTTCACTTCTTCTTCTGCAAAGGACTTAAAGCCGTGATAGGTAAAAAAAACAGCATGAAATAAAAACAAGTTAGCAAGGACTATGGTGATAAGATCGGGGAGAATATCTCGTAATCCAAGAAAAAAGAATCCTAAAGCATGTAGAGTGATAGCTATGGTCCACGCACCAAATCCAGCATAAATTTTACGAGTCTTAGAATAGTAAACCATACAAAGGCTAAGAGTAAAAAAAGTCATGCACAAACCGACTACAAGGGTACGCATATCTAAATTAATAGGCATACTAATAACATTCTCCTTAGTTATTCAAATTACAAAAACATTACTATCATCCAAGGTCTATTCAGATCTACTTCCGACACCTTTTAAAATAATCTGGGCAAAAACATCAAAATCCTTCACAAGTGTTTTCCAATTTCAAAATATTAAAATTTACTGTCCTTGTAAATTTTAATATTTTTCAAGACAAATCGTCTGATAGAGTGCAAGTCTTATACCAATTTCATTATCAGAATTGTAATAAATGATGGAGTTATCTGAAAATGCTTATTTTATTATATGGTTATGAAAACAGATAAGCACGACTATTCGAGTAATAAATTATTAAACATAATCTGCTTACCAAGATTTTTCACCCCATGAGACATAAATGCGCTATGTGTGTTGATTGTGTCTCACAATTAGAAATTTTACCTTCTTCCGAGGTAATTATAAATATCAATTTTGAATAAAAATATTATCAACTATAAATGGTATCATCCGTCACGAGCAAAATTTCAAATTGAACGGTAACTACCAAAAGAAGTGCTGGGAGCTCAGCATCAATACGGCGGTGCGTACTATAACGTGTAAAGCTCGGTTTTATAAAATATCCCACCACCACAACTGGTATCCTGAGATTTTGATTTTCAGATCAATCAGGGAAGGCATAATTGGTGAATATCCTTACCCTGCCGCAGCCGGGTACATGACAATAACGATTGACGTCTATCAAATTCATAACGACCTGTGTATATGAGTGCACTCCAGGAAAAAAATACCCTACACTATATTCAGAGGGTTTGAGCCGGGTGAGATAATCGATCAGGGCCTTGTTCTTTTCAAATTTCAGTTTGTCTTTTTTTATAACCCTTTTTCATTTATTGACATCAGATTTGAAATTGTGGCATTACATTGCAGGGGGGAATCAAATGTAAAAACTAATCCTGTCTTCCAGGGCCGATTCCCAAAACGAAAATAGGCAGATCAGACCAAGTCCATGAGGGACTAATCCGGTTTGCCAAAGGGTATTGAAGACAGAAATGACTAAACATCAAATTCTCATTGTCGATGACAGTCAGATGATGCGTAACGTGATTAAAGGATATCTGGCTGAATTTGATTGTGTAACTGTTGAAGCATCTGACGGTGAAATGGGATTTTCCCTGGCTCAAAATAAACATTTTGATTTAATTATCACTGATGTTGAAATGCCCCTGAAAAACGGTATTGAGTTATGCCAGGATCTGAAAAAGAATCCGGCAACCTGCGGCATCCCCATTATTATTATCAGCTCATTTAGTTCAGAGAAAGACATTCATGCAGGTTTTCAGGCTGGTGCTTCTGCTTACCTTTCAAAAGATGAGGTGCCCAATCAACTTTTCAGTACAGTTGAGGAAATCCTTTCCAAATCTAATTTTAATGTGACCAAACTCATCATGATTGTCGATGATTCAGCATTGATCAGGCGGTTGGTTGGTACTGAATTGTCAAAGGAAGGGTATCAGACTCTCGCTGCGGAAAACGGACTGGACGCGCTGGTAAAGCTAAAAAATCATCGGCCTGATTTAATCATTTCCGATATTGATATGCCGGTAATGAATGGATTTGAGTTTTGTGAGGCTGTTCAGGCAGACGCCATGTTAAATTCCATTCCGGTCATCGTGATGAGTGCAAATAGTGACCGGGGCCATATGCAGCGGATGCTTCAACGGGGTGTCCAGGCATATCTCGTAAAACCCTTTAATATGGATCAGCTATCCATCCTTGTAGATAAGCTGCTTTCAGATCATTTTGTCATGCTGCTCAAAGACCGGGAGCGGCTGGATTCGGAAAGGCGCATGATGCTGGCCAGCATTACCAGCCTTGTAAATGCATTGGAAGCACGGGACTGGTATACCAAAGGTCATTCAACAGCAGTTGCCGGTATCGCATCAGCACTGGCAGAGCTTTCCGGGGCTTCCAAGGAAGAGGTTCAGACCGTACTCATTGGCGGTCATCTGCATGATATCGGTAAGATCGGAATTCGCGACACCGTGCTGCTGAAGCCTGACCGGTTGAATGATGAGGAATTTACACTTATCAAACAGCATCCTGTTATCGGGGCTAATATTTTATCACCCATAGAAAGTCTGAAAGACATTATCCCCATGGTGAAGCACCACCATGAACGCATGGATGGTAAAGGATATCCAGACGGGCTTAAGGGTTCTCAAATCCCTTTGTGGGCACGTATGACGTCGGTTGCTGATACTTTCCATGCTTTGACCAGCAACCGGCCCTACCGCACTGGTGTCAAAGTTGAGAATGCCCTGCAGATTATCGAGGATGTCAGGGATACACAATTGTGCCCGGACTGTGTGGACCTGTTCATAACCTGGATTAAAACAGATAATGCTGAAAAGTTGTATCTTGATGAAAATGCCAGTTTTAAAAAGCATATGCTGATGGCAAATTAACCAGACAACTTAGGCAGACCCATCTCCTTTTACCATGTTCATAAAGGACTGCATGCAATTACACGAGGCGGGAAAATTTACCCCACACCGAATTCAGAGGGTTTGAGCCGGGTGAGATAATCGATCAGGGCCTTGTTCTTTTCAAATTCCAATTTTTCTTTTTTGATAAAAATATTGAAATGGTCGGCGCCGGGTTTGATTCCGGGAAAGGGATCCACGAGGATTTTTTCTTCAAGTTCCCGGATCACCGTGTATTTGGGGACAAATCCGATGCCCAGTCCTGAAATGGCGCCGTTTATGATGCCCCGGATATGGTTGATCTGCACCACATTCTTTAAACAGGCCTGTTTGTCTCCGGGAATGGCCGTAAGAAAGTTTCTCCACCAGACCAGTTGTTTATCGTTGGACAGGATATTTATCCGCTCCAGATCCTCCAGAGCATAAATCTCATGGGATTGAATAAATTCCGGTGATGCAATGGTCACATATTGTTCCTGAAACAGGTATATGGTTTTAAGGTTTGGCAGGGAATGAGGAATACAGTCAATGACCAGGTCTACCTCATCCCGGGCCAGCGGGGCTTCCAGATGATGGGAAAAGTAAAAGTCCAGGTGGATTTCCGGATGGGCATCCAGAAAGGACCGGATATGGTTGACCAGGATGCTTGTGCCGAATTCCACCGTGCTGCCCAGACGGATGCGTACCCGGGCCTCATGTCTGTAACGGGAGATCTCCTGATCGGCCTTTTCAATTTCGTAGAATATTTTTTCACAGGAACGATACAGGGCATGACCGGCCGGCGTCAGGTCCAGCACTTTTCCCCTGCGGTTGAGCAGGGGGGTGTCAATGGAGGTTTCCAGTTTTTTTATGGCATGGCTGACCGCAGACTGGGTAACAAACAGCAACTCGGCAGCCTGGGTAAAGTTTTTGACCTTGGCCAGAGTAAAAAAGGTTTTAAGGTGATAAAGATCCATAAGTATGAGTAAAATTCATATTAATGATAAATATTATGAATTTTACTTTAGCAAGGCCATGGCTATATTACAAGGAGAATCATTCTTTCATTTATAGTTTAAGGAGGCATAGCCATGGAGCACGGTTTGGATCAGGCAAGCATCGCTAATATTTTGGACACGCTGGGAATAAAACCCGTCAATTTCGGTGCCACATCAGGCAGCAG
This sequence comes from Desulfobacteraceae bacterium, assembly GCA_003354055.1. Next base: position 8,817 of record PIVQ01000113.1, read on the forward strand.
CCAGGGGTGGATTGAGACAAGCGGTCCTGAATTGACCAGTTTCTCTCCCATTAACGGCCGGCCCATTGCAAAGATTTTGATGGCTGACCGGGACGCCTATGAAACCCTTATGAACCGGGCCCAGGAGGCCTTTAAATCCTTCCGCATGATGCCGGCGCCCAAACGGGGTGAGATGGTTCGTGAAATCGGCAATGCCCTGAGGGAAAAGAAAGAGGCACTTGGCGCACTTGTTTCCCTGGAGGCCGGTAAAATAAGGGCTGAAGGTCTGGGGGAAGTCCAGGAGATGATCGATATTGCCGACTTTGCAGTGGGCTTAAGTCGTCAGCTTTACGGCCTGACCATGCATTCCGAGAGGCCCATGCACCGGATGTACGAACAATGGCATCCTTTAGGGATTGTCGGTATTATCACGGCTTTTAATTTTCCTGCGGCTGTATGGTCCTGGAATGCATTGCTGGCTGGTGTCTGCGGTGATGCAAATCTATTTAAGCCCAGTTCCAAAACCCCCCTGACCGCCATTGCCATCCAGAATGTCATTGCCCCTGTTGTGGACCAATACGGGGTGGACGGGATTTTTAATATGGTCATCGGATCCAGAAACGATGTGGGTGAGCCCATGCTACATGATCCGCGCATCCCTTTGATTTCCGCAACGGGCAGTACTGCCATGGGTAAACATGTGGGCAAAGTTGTCGGCGGCCGTCTGGGCCGGACCCTTTTGGAACTTGGGGGCAACAATGCCATCATCGTGACGGAAGATGCCGACATGGACATGGCCATCCGGGCCACTCTGTTTGGTGCAGTGGGGACTGCCGGTCAGCGCTGTACTTCCACCCGGCGGATCATCATTCAGTCTTCGGTAAAAGAGATCTTTGTCAGTCGTTTGATTGCTGCCTACAGGCAGGTTACGATCGGTAATCCTCTGGATGATGCGACACTCATGGGCCCCCTGATTGACGACCAGGCAGCCCTTGCCATGGACAATGCCCTTGAGGCCGCCGTTCAGCAGGGCGGTGAGATCCTTTACGGCGGCGGCAGGAAAACCGTAGACGGTCTTGAGCAGGGCAGCTATGTGGTACCGGCTGTTGTTTTAGCCCAAAACGAGTTTTCCATTGTTCAGGAAGAAACCTTTGCCCCCATTCTTTATATTATCGAGTACGATACTTTTGACCAGGCGTTGGAGATTCATAATAACGTCCCCCAGGGCCTGTCCTCTGCCGTGTTTACCAACTCCGTTCAATATCAGGAGGGCTTTCTCTCACACAGGGGATCGGACTGCGGTATTGCCAATGTGAATATCGGTACCTCAGGTGCTGAGATTGGCGGGGCCTTCGGCGGTGAAAAAGAGACCGGCGGCGGCCGTGAATCCGGGTCAGATGCCTGGAAAATTTATATGAGACGTCAAACCAACACCATTAACTGGGGCCGGGACCTTCCCCTGGCCCAGGGAATTGAATTTAATATCAGCGAGTAAATCAGCGAGTAAATCAGCGAGTAAATCAGTGAGGATTAAAATGACTAACAGCGTATTTACACTTCCGGAACCCTATAATGAACCCATAAAAACCTTTGCACCGGGAAGTCCTGAGCGGGGACTGCTCAAGTCGGAACTTGAGCGCCAGATGGATGTTCAGGTGGAGGTGCCGGTCATTATAAACGGCCAAGCCGTTCACACGGGAAATGTTCAGGATATTGTATGCCCCCATGACCACGGTCATGTGCTGGGCAGTTTCCATAAGGCAGGCGATGATGAGATCCATGCTGCCATTGATGCGGCCATGGCAGCCAAGCCGGCATGGGAGGCCATGGACTGGCAGGAGAGGGCTGCAATTTTTCTCAAGGCAGCAGATCTTATTTCCCAGAAGTATACCCATAAATTCAATGCCGCCACCATGCTGGGCCAGTCCAAGAATGCCTTTCAGGCGGAAATTGACAGCACCTGCGAACTGGTTGATTTTTTACGGTTCAATGTTAAATTCATGGAAGAGATTTATTCAGTCCAGCCCAGATCGGATCACGGGGTGTGGAACCGCACCGAGTACCGGCCCCTGGAAGGCTTTGTCTTTGCCTTAAGCCCCTTTAACTTTACCGCCATTGCGGCAAATCTTTGCACCGCCCCTGCCATGATGGGGAATACCGTGGTGTGGAAACCCGCCTCCACAGCGGTGCTGTCCGGTTATTTCATTATGGAGATCTTTAAGGAAGCCGGACTGCCTGACGGGGTTATTAATTTTATTCCGGGCAGAGGTTCTAAGATCGGTAACATCCTTCTTGGTCATAGGGATCTGGCCGGTATTCATTTCACCGGATCCACCGGGGTCTTCCAGAATCTGTGGCAGAAAACAGGAGAAAACATTGATACCTATAAATCCTATCCAAGGATTGTGGGGGAGACCGGCGGCAAGGATTATATTTTTGTTCATCCTTCGGCCAATGCGGATCAGGTAGCGACTGCCGCTGTCCGCGGTGCCTTTGAATACCAGGGCCAGAAATGCTCGGCCTGTTCCAGGCTTTATCTACCCGAGTCCCTCTGGTCTGAGGTTGAAGAAAAACTAAGAGACCAGATGTCCGAAATCCAAATGGGACCGGTGACGGAATTTAAAAACTTTGTCAATGCCGTAATTGATGAACGGGCCTTTGATACCATTGACGGGTTTATTGCCAGGGCTGAGAAGGCGGATACCGCCGAGGTGATCATCGGAGGAGAACGGGACAAATCTCATGGCTATTTTATAGAACCCACGGTGATCCTTGCCAAGGATCCGGGATATGAAACCATGGCAGAGGAGATTTTCGGTCCGGTGCTCACCCTCTATGTTTACCCGGATGAGGCTCTGGAAGAAACCCTGGATATCCTGGATAACACCTCAGCCTACGCCCTGACAGGAGCCATCTTTGCCCGGGACCGGGGGATCGTAAACACTCTGATGGCAAGACTCGCCCATACCGCAGGAAATTTTTATATCAATGACAAACCCACTGGTGCGGTGGTAGGGCAGCAACCCTTTGGCGGCTCCCGTAAGAGCGGTACCAATGACAAGGCCGGCAGCCATCTGAACCTCATGCGCTGGACCTCGCCTCGAACCATCAAAGAGACCTTTTTAGCGCCTGAGGATTTCCGTTATCCTTTTATGGGAGATGAATAAGCCTCCGCCAGACAAATAAGCACCGGTCACCCTGACGGGAAAAGATGGAAAACAGCAATACTTGCTTGTCTTTTGTCTTTCCCGGTATTATCATTTCGTAAATTGATTTTCAGCAGAAGGGGTGACCGTGGCTAATTTGAAGCAAAAATTATCTCCGCGAGTTGTCAAGGACCTTAAAAAACGGTCATTCGTGGGGATATTTATCTATACCGTTGCACTTTGCGTGGTATTGTTCGCGGACGGGTATTATTTCCGTCACCCTGCTTTTTCAAATCAATTTCTTGCCCTGATCACCGGGATTTGCCTTCTTCGCCTAGTTCATCGTCTGGTTGACCTATGGGTGCCGCCCAGGTTGGAAATGGCAAATACGTTTTTGTTTTTAGCCGGTCTTGCCCTTACCGCCCTGATCTGGGGAATCGGGTCCGCAGCCTTCATGGCCCAGCCCGGAGAGGTGAATATTCAACTTCTCATGCTGGTCTGCACCATCGGTATCTGTTCAGGGGGATGTACGGCTTACAGCCCCAGTCTCCTGCTTGCCCTGGTATTTAATTTTTTCATTCTCTGGCCCGGTATTTTTTCCTTTTTTGTCCAGGGTACAAATGTGCCCCTGGCCATTCTGTTTATCATGTTTTCCACCTATATGGCGCTCATGTCCATTAGGGTAAATGCAGAGTACTGGATTGCTCTGGAAAATGAGGCACTTCTGGAGCAAAAATCCAAAGACCTTGAGAAGTTGTCCAACATGGACGGCCTGACCGGATTATACAACCGCAGGTACTTTGATACGGCTTTGGAGGTGAACTGGCAGGCTGCAGTCCGGAATAAAACCCGTCTGGCCCTGATCATCTGCGATATTGATTTTTTCAAGAAGGTCAATGATAAGTTCGGTCATCTGGCCGGGGATGAATATTTAAGAACAATTGCCCGCAGTCTTAATCAGGTGTTTAAACGTAAGACCGATATTGTGGCAAGATTCGGGGGTGAAGAATTCGTGATTCTGATCTCCGATGCCCAAAAAGAGGGGAGTGTCCATCTAGCCGAAGCCTTTAGACAGCAGATGGAAGAGACCCGCCTGCAGTTTGAATCCCATACCATAAAGGCCACAGTGAGTTTAGGCCTGGCAGAGATAATGCCCGGGCCCGGCCAGGAACGCGATACCCTCATTGCACAAGCAGATGCCATGCTGTACGAGGCAAAACACAAGGGCCGGAACCGGGTGATGGTTTACAAGTCTTAAAGTTTATTTGTTCTTTGCAATCACCCATATGGCATGGACAATGCCGGGAATGAACCCCAGAAGGGTGAGAAGAATATTCAGCCAGAAATGCTTGCCAAGCCCCACCTGAAGAAATACTCCCAGGGGAGGAAGAAGAATCGCAACAATGATTTTCACCAATTCCATGTCTGCTCCTTTTGATTTTCAAATTAGTAATCTTATATTTATACGCCTGTTTCAAAAGAAAACCCATAAATAAATTGGACAAACCAGGGGTTTGCACTTACCTTGTCACCCAAGTTTGTGAATGCATATCCTGACAGGGGTATATTTTAAAATTAACGGGGCCTGGACGTAAGGTTCCAGGATATCAGATCCGGCTCATATCGGTATGGGGGTCTGGAAGGAAAACAACTATGACAGAAGCAGTTAAATCAGGGGATACCATTGCCGTAGACTACACAGGCAAGCTGGAAAACGGAGAGGTGTTTGATACCTCTGAGGGCAAAACCCCCCTGACATTTACCGTTGGTGCAGGAATGCTGATTAAGGGATTTGATGAGGCGGTAATCGATATGAAAAAAGGGGACTCCAAAACCGTGACCATCCCGCCTGAAATGGGATATGGCCCAAGAAATGAGGATGCCCTTGTGGATGTGCCAAGAATGCATTTTCCGGACGAAATTCCTCTGGAGGTAGGCCTTGAACTTCAGCTTCAGGATCCCAATGGTCGTCCTGTACCTGCCAAGGTTGCTGAAATTACCGATGAAGTCGTTAAGATGGATGTTAACCATTTTCTGGCCGGTAAGACCCTGGTCTTTGATATCACCATTGCCGATACAGGGCTGACCCCGCCACCGGCTCAAGATTGCGGCTGCGGTTGCGGTACAGATGCTGAAGACTGCGGTACAGACAAAGATTGCGGCTCAGGCTGCGGCGGTGGTTGCGACCACTAAAAAATTCTTGATTCAGGTCTTATCCCTGAATACCGTTTGTTTTTGCGGATATAAAAAGCCCCGGTGTATTGCACACCGGGGCTTTTTTTTGAACTGAATGATATCAGGTGGTTTCCGGGACTGATTTATAATTTCCCATCCCTTTGTGGGCATCTTTAAACGCCTTCCACTCAACCTTGTTCAACTGGCCGTCCCCATTCTTATCCAGCATATTAAAGCCGGCCTGCTGGGTTCTTGGGAAAACAGCCTTGAACTCTTCAAAACTCACGCCTCCGCTTTTATCCTTGTCCAGATCTTCAAAATTTGTGGTGGAGATTTTTCCCATTTTATGAGGATTGGAAGCGCCGTACTCACTGCCGCTGTT
>PIVQ01001598.1 GCA_003354055.1 Desulfobacteraceae bacterium
CCGTCAAAGGGAATGTTTGAAATTTCCAGGGCAGCAGAGGCACCGATCATGGCAAGGACGCCGGGCTCGCACTCTTTATCCGTGGACATAACCGTGGCAATGACCTGGGTTTCAAAGTTATAGCCGGCTTCAAACAACGGCCGGATGGGCCTGTCAATTTGACGGGCATTCAGGGTTTCGTTTTCAGAGGGTCTTCCGATCTCACGCCGAAAATAGTTACCCGGAATCCTGCCCGCTGCATAGATTCTTTCCTGGTAGTCCACGGAAAGGGGCAGAAAGCTAACCTCTCTTGGGCTCTTGGAAGCCACCGCAGTGACCTGTACAATGGTTTCACCGTACTTAACCACAACAGCACCGGATGCCTGTTTGGCGATTTTACCGGTACTGATGGATAGTTCTTTTCCGCCAATCTCAGCGGATACAATCTTTTCCATAATGTCTCCTTAATGGATAATAAAAAGGACGGATACTTGGTAAAGATACTCTAAAGATCATAAACCCGCATGTTTACCATCAAACCCAATGATTTTGCACTTGCTTGGTTTGATAGCAAAGATGCGAACTTATACAAAGCATCTTACAAAAGCGCCGCCCGGTTAAAACAAAAAAACCGGTTTTTGACCCGCGGCGTGTCAAAAAGATTGACCCGCTGGATGCCAAAAACCGGTTTAAGGTCATGTTACCTTCTGAGTCCGAGTTTCTCGATCAAAGAACGGTATCTGTTTATGTCTTTTTTCTTGACATAGTCCAGTAGGCTTCTGCGCCGACCAACCAGAATCAGAAGACCACGCCGTGAATGGTGGTCCTTTTTATGGACCTTCAAATGGTCGGT
>PIVQ01001599.1 GCA_003354055.1 Desulfobacteraceae bacterium
CGGCTTGAGGCGGTAAAAGGGGTGGTGGGGGATTTTATCATGAAGCGGGAAGGGGACCGCATCGGTATGGTGGTTTTCGGATCCAATGCCTTTACTCAATTGCCCCTGACCCGGGATTACAATACCATTGCCTTCATGCTGGATCATCTGAAAATCGGGGCGGCAGGCCCCAGGACAGCCATCGGTGATGCCATCGGCATATCTCTGAAAAGGCTGGCCGATGTAAAAGCTGACTCAAATATCATTATCCTGCTTACAGACGGGCAATCCAATGCCGGGCAGCTGGCCTGGGAGGACGGGATTAAAATTGCGGCCCAGCGCGGGGTGAAGATTTATTCAATCGGTGTCGGATCCAAAGGCAAGGCACCGTTTCTTGTGGATGGATTTTTCGGGAAACAATACGTATACCAGCAGGTGGATGTGGATTATGATGCTCTGAAAACCATTGCCGACACCACCGGCGGTAGTTTTTTTAAGGCAAAGGACACCAAGGCGTTAGAAGAGATTTACACCATGATCGATCGCATGGAAAAGACCCGGGTTGAAGTGGATAAATGGATAGAGTACAAGGAGTTGTTCGCAGGTTTTCTCATACCCGGTATGGTGCTGTACCTGATTTGCCTGGTTCTTTATAATACAAGATTTTTACGGATTCCATAGTCCTTGAACTTACACTTATGAAATTTACCAATACATATCTTTTGTTTTTGCTCTGGGGGTTGCTGCCCCTGGCCGGTATTCTGGTGTATGGAATTCAACGGCATAAAAAAATATTGGCGCGGTTTGCAGATGCCGGGATGTTTACCCATATCCTGCCCGGATTTTCCTATAC
>PIVQ01000766.1 GCA_003354055.1 Desulfobacteraceae bacterium
TAGCCGCTCAGCTTTTTCTCGTTTTTGGGTTGCGGCCATCTGGCATCAAAATAGGCCGTGCCTTTCAATCCCTCTTTTTCCGCCTCAATGCTGTCCTTGATCATCCGTCTGACAATACCGGCGGACGGTGCATCCAGGCGGCTGACCATCATGACATCCTCTTTGGCAATCTTCAGAGTTTTGTCTTTATACATGATATAAAAGGGATTCGGCTGCCAGTTGCTGAGTTGATAATTATCAAGTTTTACCAGGGCAAGTTCGGAATCAAAGGCTGCGCCGTAATCTTGCCCCTTGGTCTGCTTGGCAGGGGAGGCGATCCGCAAGGGCACACCGAATATAGTCACCAGAGCGCGGATCTCCGGATGGGCCTCCAAGAAACGTCTCACAGGTGGGATGGCCTTTTTATTATAGGCCTCCCTGGTGCAGGTCTCCTTATCCGTCATCCACAGCAGCACAAGGTTTTCCGCAGGAATCCCCCGCTGTTCTATGTAAAATTTGGCAAGTCCCTGGCTTTTGGCAGCATTCCGGTTGGCAATGACCAGGACCTCATCCGGGGTCAGGGCCAGAGCCTGCGCTATAAAACCTGGGGACGCCAGCAGCAGGCAGACCAGAACAACTACCCGGAACATCAGGGTCAGGTAGTAAGGATTCATATGCCGGGCACCAGCTCCCAATTAAATCTCCTGGCTGATGATGCGAAGGCCGTTTAAGGTCAGTTCCTGATCCACGGCTTCAATGGCCTCCGACGCCTCTGCAATCAAAGGAGCCAGCCCGCCCGTGGCAATAACCATGGCATCACTTCCCATCTCTTTTTTCATCCGTGACACCATACCTTCCACCATGGCGGCATTCCCGTATATAATGCCGGACTTGATACTCTCTATGGTATCATCTCCGATCACTCGCTCTGGTGTCTTGAAAATTTCCACCCGGGGAAGGCGGGACGCCCTTTGAAACAAGGCTTCTGAAGATATCATCACGCCGGGGCAGATCGCGCCGCCTAGGTATTCCCCTTTTTCCGTGACCACGTCAAAGGTGGTGGCCGTACCGAAATCAATGATGATCAAAGGTTTTTTATACTTGGCATAGGCTGCAACGGCATTGACGATCCGGTCCGCCCCCACTTCATTGGGATTGGAGTAAAGAATGGGCATCAGTTTTTTCACGGACGCCGCATCGATCCACAGGGGGCTCATCTTGAGATACCGTTCGCAAAAAGCATTGAGAATCCTGACCGATGACGGCACAACAGAGGAGATCACCGTTTTGGTGATCTCGGCCGGATCAATGCCCTTGTCGGAGAAAAGCGCTGTTGCCAGGACATTGAACTCATCAGCTGTATTCTCCCGGACCGTTCTGATCCGCCAGTCATGCTTGAGCACATCATTTTCATAGACACCGATCACGGTATTGGTATTGCCCACATCAATCACCAGCAGCATGTTTTTCTCCTTATGCATTCATATTGTCAGGTACCATTCACAATACGATATTTATCAGTCAGTTGCGGCTATGGCAAGAGTATAGTGGCTATCTGGCTGGGTTGGCCCAGCGTTACAGGGGATTTTATGGTGTAACTATGGGTTTTGGTGTCTGACACCGGGCCGGGCAGACCGGAAGCGGCGATCACTATTCTTAAGATGCTCTAATTTCACTCCGCGAAAAGCCATGGAAACTGCGGTCTTCGATCCTCAAACAACATGGCTTTTGCCGCTCCGCTCAATAAGAGCATCTAAAGAACAGCGATTTTATGCCGCTTTCCGGCCTACCCGGCCCTGAGTGCTGAGCTCCCACCCCCACGCGATCAACTTAATCGAAGTAAGGAGGGTAAATATGGGACATAAAATAACAAAAATTGCTATATAAAAAAAGCAGGATAGATACGCTAAAATTGATCCGGTTTTCAAGGCATTGTCTGCCCATGGGACCGGATTTTTAACAACCCTGGCAATGGCTGGATTCTTTAAAGATATAAGAATTAACTTTATCGAAAACCATTGCAGCACAGGCAACTTGGTTTGTTTTATACTCCCCTCTGACAAAAACAAAGTTTCTAAAATCCACAGAATAGGCTTGACTATACATATATTGTTTTATATGCACTCTCTTAGATTAAGGTTCATTCATAGTTTAAAACCAAATCTTCTTAATACAGTGAGGTCTCAAAAATGTCAGCTATCGAAATTCATTACTCCGGCGAATTAGTCATAAATCATAGAATCCCCTTAAGAGTTTTAGCCCTTACATTTAGATCACATCCAAAAAACTGTTAATCGATCATATTTAGACATCACTAGAGAGCATGGTGTTTTCAAACATGCTCGTATGACTTCCAAAGATTACGAAAATTCAGTTTTTTTGGTTGGTGATGCCAGAGACGGAGGATATATTCTTGATTTTTTATCCAATGTACCTATGGCAAAGGATATCACAAAAAGAATTTCAGATGCTTTAAGTCCTGCCTTTGAAAAGGCCAAGGATGATGGTATTTCGAGAATGGAAGATTTAGGAACAGAAATAGATATTCAAAAAGGAAAGGTTCTACAGAATGTTATAACACCGAGACTCTTCAACAAAGAGTTGTTATATCCAGATCCTAAAGTCATTAGACAATATGGAGATAGATCCATTCTAAAAGAACTTGATCAAATTTTAGCGATAATAAGAAGTGAAGAATTCGGAGAGAACCATTTCAGCCTCACCCTGGATACCGATACTGATAATAGAAAAGAGTATTCGTTTAATCGGAAGCGAAGTAATAATTTTCATTCATTAATAACAAAGAAATCTATTGGTAATCCTTTGGAATATTTTGGAAGGCTAAGAGCTTTAGATTCAGTAACAAAAATTGGGAAATTTATAAATAATGACACTGGTAAAACACATAATATCCGTTTCAAAGATGATGAGGACATATTTACTGTAAGAAAATTTTTAGGGGATGATGGCGGCTTTACTTTTATTGGATCTCCAGTAATTGAGTATGGATCGTACGATATTCATGCAGGAGATATTTATTTTCTTTTTTTGAGAAACGAATAGCTTGATTATGGATATCTTGGGGTCAATCAAAGATAGATTTATTGAAGAGCTGACAACTACAGTTTCCATCCATAAAATTTTTATATTTCTAATTTTTTTATTATTTTTTTTCCAATTCCATGTGCTGGTAAAAAAGCCAACGGTGTCTGTGGATTATGTGAAAGAGATCAGAACGGAATCTATCAAAAAAGAAAATAATAAAATTATTTCGACCACGGAGAAATTGGTTGAAAAAAAAATACTGCAGCAGCCCCCTCTAAAAGATCAAGAGCACCAGGAAAAAATCAAGCGATATTTTTGATTTGTTTTTGGGCCGTACTACACACTCCCGATTGTTATCAGTTCTAAAAAACAGCATATGAAACCGACTTAATTTTTCAATCAT
>PIVQ01001600.1 GCA_003354055.1 Desulfobacteraceae bacterium
GTAGCGGTCTATTATCTGTTCTGGGATCTGGACAATGAATATGAGCCCAGGCTTTCCATTCTCTTTGACCGATGCATCCAGGATATTTTTACCCCGCCCATGGTGTGGGAACTGGTCAATTTAGTCAATGCCAGACTCTTATCTGTTTAAAAAAAGACCTATAAAAAACAACAAGGCTGCACCACCGTGAATTTGGTGATGCAGCCTTGTGTCTTATAGGCCTTTTGGGATCGAAGGAATCGTTACAAAATAACTTGATCTAAATTGTTTCCAAAACCCCTTAAAAGACTGGGTATTTTGGAAACAAAAAATCAAGTAATTTTGGAGCCGATCCTAATCTATAAGGTCTAATCTATAACGTAAACGTTATTTTTTCTTTTCATATGCCTTAAGCAAGGAGAAAACAACAGGACTCAGTGCTACCAGAGCGATGAGGTTGGGAATAGCCATGAGGCCGTTGAAGGCATCTGACAGGTTCCATACAAGATCCAGAGATATGACGGCACCGACAAACGTCAGGGCGGCCCAGATCCATTTGTAATATTCTACCGCTTTAACACCTGCAATGTACTCCAGACATTTGGATCCATAGTAGAACCAGCCAAGAATGGTGGAAAAGGCAAAGAAAATCAGACCGAAGGTAACGATGAACTGACCAACGCCGGGCAGAGCATTTGAATAGGCAGTGGAGGTCAGTGCAGCACCGGACAGACCGCCGGAAATACTCATCAAACCGTTGGCATCAAAAGTGACCAGACCGGAAACCAGGATAACCAGGGCAGTCATGGAGCAGACAACCAGGGTATCGATAAAGGAACCCAGGGAAGCAAT
>PIVQ01000767.1 GCA_003354055.1 Desulfobacteraceae bacterium
TATAAATCATACTTGAATGATTTAATGATTACTGATACTGAAAATGTAGAAATCCACGAAGCAAACTTAAAAACAGCAAGTATGTTATATAAATCTATTAATAAAGCAAGATATGTTAAAGAATGTAGAAACATCTTCTGTTATTTAATGCAAGAAGAAGAATTCGTAGGAAAATTAAACTCAAATCCTGATATCTTAGCAGTAAAAAATGGTAATCTTGATTTAAGAACTGGAAAATTACAATTAAGAACTATTGAAGATTATAATTCTTTCAAAATCAATACTGCTTATAATCCAAAAGCAGATACAAGTAATATTGAAAAGTTTATGGATGACATTATGATTGGTCAAACTGATATTATTGCTTTCTTAAAAAAATTATTAGGATATTCAATTACTGGACATATTACTGAACAAAACTTCGCTGTATTTTATGGTGAAAATGGTTCAAATGGTAAATCAGTCTTATCCAAATTATTTACAAAGACATTTGATAATTATGTAACAACATTAGATGCTGAAATCTTTTCAAATAAAAAAGGAAATGCTGGAACAGCAACTACACATTTAAATTATGTTCAAAATAAAAGATGTGGTATTCTTGATGAAAGTGATAAAAAACAAGAAATGAATGAAGGTTTAATCAAAAGAATTACAGGAGGAACAAAATTAAGAATCAGAAAATTACAAAAAGAATCAGAAGAAATTGAAGTTAAAATGACACCTATCTTATGTACTAACTTCTTACCAAACTTTTCAAATGACCCAGCATTACATCGTCGTATGTTAATGATTGAGTTTGAAGCAAGATTCTTAGCAGAAGACCATGAAGATTATGATGAAACTAATCCAAGACATAAATTAATTGTATTAGATATTGAAGATAAAATCTCAAAAGAAGAAATCTTATTATATTTTACCCAAGGTGCTATGGAATGGTACAAAGATGGATTAAAGAATGTCCCAGAAAAAATCAAAAACTACAACAAAGAATTCAAGAGTTCTTGTAATAAGTTTAAACAATTCTTAAAAATATCTTCTATTCCAACAGATGAACCAGCATTCACATCATTCAGAGAATTATACGAAGCATATTGTACTTTCGCTCATCCAAATAAAATCAATATTAATGATTTTAAAACAATGGTTGAGAAGAATGGATACAAAGAAATTATTGAAGATGATATTAGTGGTTATTCTATCAAATTAAAAGAAGAAATCTATTAAATAGTAAATAGGAAATAAATAATAATATTTATGAAATATTAAATATGTTTCATAAATATATAATATTGTAAATGAATAAAGAAAATATAGATGTATTAGTACACAGATTACCGAAAGATTTAACTGAAATTATATTTAATTTTTTTACTGACTTCTGTGATACTTGCAATCAAAAACAAAAGTTTTGTTATGATTGTTTCTATTATATATGTAATTGTGAATGTGAAAAAAAATGTAGTCATTGTAAAATACTAATATGTAATTGTAAGGATATCGTTTATAAAATATGCAATTGTTGTGAAATTTATTTGTGTAAAATATGTTTAGATGCTGATAATAATGGAGAATTAATTTCATAGTAGAAATTTAAGGTAATTAAAAAATAAATTTAAAATTGAAAATATAAATATATTAATTATAATGCAAAAAATAGCAATGAATGACTTAACAATTAATGATTATACACAAGAACATTTACAGAAATTAACTATCAAAATACTTAAAAGTATTATTAAGGAAAAACAGTTAGTTAAATCTCAAAAATGCACACGAAAACAACATTACATTGAATGTATATTAGAAAATAAAGATTATATCTTTGGTGGAGAAAAACCAAAGATAACTAAAAAAATTATTATTAAAAAGACAGGTGGTATTAAAAAAGTTAAGATTATTAAGAAAACAAAACCAAAATTAAAAAAAGAAAAGAAATTATTCAGTAAAGTATTGAGAACTCCAAAAACAGTATGTTATGATAAGTCAAAGATATGTGCAGGTGTGGATGAAGCAGGAGCAGGTAGTATGAGTCACGGTTGTTATGTCGCAAGTTGTATTTTACCAATAGAATGTCCAACACCAAATGATGAATATAAAATGACAATGTGGAACTCAATTACTGATTCAAAAAAGTATTCCTCTAATAAAAAGAAATTACACGCATTATGTGAATATGTAAAAGAAGTTGCTTTAAGTTGGTCATTAATTAATGTTGATGAAAAAGAGATTGATAAAATCAATATTCGCCAAGCAAGATTAGTTGGATTTCATAGAGCATTAGATGGTTTAGATAAAGATTTCAATCAAATTATGGTAGATGGTGATATTTTTTACAATTATTATAAAAATAATGAACAAGTTTCTCATTTATGTGTAAAGCAAGGTGATAGTAAATATCGTTCAATAGCAGCGGCATCATTAATTGCTAAATCAACAAGAGATAGAGATATGATTGAATCACATAAAGAGTTTCCAATGTATGGTTGGGATAAAAACTTCGGTTATGCAGGAGGTAAAGGTAAAACTCATCTTGATTTAATTAGAGAATATGGTATTACAAAGTATCATCGTAAAACTTATGGTATTTGTAAGTCTTGGAAAACATTACCACAAGGTAATTTAACAGATTTTACAGAACCAGAAAAAGTAGTAAAAGAGAAAGATGATATATTTACAAAGTGTTTAATACTTGATGATGATTAAAAATTTTTATCAAAATAAAATTGATTTATTATTATTATTACGATGGAAAAATCATCATGGTTGTGCTCTTCCGGCTTGGCAAGTTAAATTATATAAGAAAAGATAATTTTAAAATTGATTAAATATACTATAATAATACTATTTAATATATATTATTATGGATACAATTGAAAACTTTTCCGAATTATCTGTTCAAATTACAAAAAGTTTAACACAAAAAGAAAAGAAAAAGGATGGTATATTTTTTACACCAAAAACAATAAGAGAATTAACTTTTAATGAAATGAAAATACAAATAAATAAACATAATAAACTCATAAATCGTAAAAGAAAATTAACTCTACTTGAACCATCAGCAGGTGGTTGTGAATTTATTGATGATGCTTTAATTAAAATAAAAAATATTAAAGTTATTGGAATAGAAAAAAATGAAAAAATATATGAAAAAATACAACATAAGTATGATAATAATGAAAATATTCAATTATTATGTGATGATTTTTTAACACATGATTTTAAAAAACAAAAATTTGATTATATACCTGGTAATCCACCATATTTTTTAATAAGTAAAGAAATGAAAAAAGTATATAAAGTTGATAATAATATTCATAAAGGTAAAGTTAATATATTTTGCTTATTTATTCATAAATGTCTTAATTTACTCAAAAATCGTGGTATTTTATCATTTGTTATTCCAACAACTATATTAAATACTTA
>PIVQ01000768.1 GCA_003354055.1 Desulfobacteraceae bacterium
ACTCTGATTTTTCCATCATATAGCCCGGCTGCCCAGTCCGGATAATAGTCCAGCTTTTCTATATCTGTTTTCGGATAAATAATGACCACAATGGTTTCCTGAGGGTAGAAACTAAATTGAGCGCCTACATCGGAATACGCATTTTTTAAAATATTTACGGCAGCATCTGCGACTTCTGAATTGGCATTGCCCTTAAATTTTACTAAAAAATTGCCATAGTATATTTGTTTATAGTCGTTTTCGTGCTTTTCTTCTTTGGATAGTTTTTTTAATTTCTTTTTGGCCTCTTGTAAGTGAGGGTTGATCCGAAGGGCTTTTTTCCAGTTATACTCAGAATTATGGTATTTATTTTCAAAATAGGCGATATCTCCCCTTAAAAGATAAATAACTGCATTGTCCGGTGTCATTTTTTCAGCTTGCTTTAAATAAACGGAGGTCAGTCCAAAATCTCTTTTTTGTAAAGCGATTTTAGCCAAAGCAATATAAATTTGTCCTTTTATTTTTAAGCCGGCTGGGTACCCCGGCGTATACTGGAGTGATTTTTCCACTTGTTTTAGGGCATCTTTATATTTCCCCCGACTGATCAGGTGTGTGGAATAGTCAATATAAATAAGTGACAATTCATTGGTTGCCTTTTTTTTATCGGCTGAAAGGTGTAGAACCTTTTTTTGAAGCTCAAGGGCAGTTTTAAAATTTTTGTTTTTGATAGAAGTCTTTACTTGGCGCCTGATCAAATCAATTTTGTTGTTTGTTTTTGAATTTCGAGAATTATCAGGGTTTTCCGGAAGTTTGGGAACAGGTGTTGGCCGTTCTTGTTTTAGTTTAGATTTATTTAAAGTGCTGTATTCGATCCTTTCTATTTCTGTTTTTTTATAAACATAGATCGCTCCAAACATGACTATTTGGACCTCATCATCTTTTTCCAACACTTTTTCCACATCCAGTCGTCCACCATCTTTGAAAAAGATAGTATCAGCAATTGCAACATTGCAAACAAGGAATACGATAATACTTAAAATGACCGATTTTATTTGAATTCCCCTCCCAAATAAATAGCTTAGGAATCGTTACAAAATAACTTGATCTAAATACCCTGAAGGGCAGAAACTTGTTTTCAAAACCCCTTAAAAGACTGGGTATTTTGAAAACAAAAGATCAAGTAATTTTGGAGCCGATCCTTAGAAGTCCTTTTAACTCCCATCATTGGAATATAGAATGCATGCAGATCTGTCAACGATCAAAAAAACAGCTCACAAAAATGACCCTAAAAGAATACAGATCGGGTCATTATCTATTATGGCGAATGGTTCCGACTAAAATTTCGGCAGTGTCCTTGCCTGATTCTATCAATTTGCTTCGGTAATTTGATGTCTGATCATCATTCACCAAGACTCAATTTTGAAATAGCTTTACACTAGTTTTTCCCGGTGATACTGATGTGAGGGAAAATTGATCAAGAATGGAATTTCAGTCGGATCGCATTCAAATATCCATGTTACCAAGTTAACTAATAACCTTTGAATGATACCCAGGTCTGTTAATCAATTTGTTAAATTCAAATATCATTATAGTAACATTATGGAAATATTCGCGGCTAACTTGAAGGATTCAAAGAAAATTTTTAGTATCATTGAAAAGTGTAAGGGAAAATTAGTTTCTCAAGGAATTTACCAGTGGGATGATGAATACCCAAATATCATGGATATTCAAGAAGACATTAAGACAGGTACTCTATATAAAGGAGTATTAGAATCACATATAGCCGCTGTAATATCATTTGATGAAAGCCAAGAAAAAGAATATTTAACCATAAATTGGAGATACACGAATGGAATCATCTTGGTTATTCATAGATTGGCCGTTGATCCCGATTTTCAAGGATTAGGTCTTTCATCTATCTTAATGAAATATGTTGAAAATTACGCAACTGAAAATAGCTATTCTGCTATACGATTTGATGCGTACACAGGCAATGAAATGGTTTTGGACTTCTACAGGCGAAAAGGCTATCAAGAGGCTGGGGAGTTTTATTTTCCTAGTAGAAGTCTTCCTTTCAAATGTTTTGAAAAATCAGTACAAGAATTTAACAAGGCTAATTTATCCGACGCAAAAAGCCGCGCGGCTGATTAGCAAGTAAGGAGAGAGTGTGGCAACGGCAACACTGAAGATATTGTTATTGTACGGGAATCCAAAGAGGCTTCGTACCGCTGAGTTTTCAAATTGGACGGGTAAAGCAGCAGACCAGTCAAGCGGGATAGCCCGATGACATCACCGAAGCGCGTTATGATCGTAGCCTGGGGTAGCCGAGGTGACCTGCAACCTGTGACCTCACTGGCACTGCAGTTCAAGAAGGCGGGCCGGGACGTTCTCGTTTTTGGCACGCCTCCTGCGACCGATCTTATTCAGGCCAATGGCATTGATTGTGTGGTTGCCAAAGAAAATGTCGAAGAGTTTGTGGAAAATATGTTTGGACGAGCCGACCTTTCGGACCGTTCTGTCGGTGGTTTGATTAAGCTGGCCAAATTTGCGAAGGCGTATCTGAACAGTGCGGACTACGTGGCTACGCAAAAAGCTGACATGAAGAGCGCGTTGGCAGCGGCGCAGAACTTCAAGCCCGACTTGCTTGTTGCGTCCAACCTAATCTACGGTCCTTTTATGTGTATTGCTGAAGCACTGCACATTCCTGTGGTCACCTATGATTTGCAGGTCAATCACCCGACCTCTGAGTTTCCACTTTTCACCATGGAGGTGGGAAAGGTCCCCAAGTTTCTCAACCGCAGCCTCTACGCCATTAAGGCGTTAGTTTACCCGAAGACCATCAAACCCAAGTTCGACATGATGCGTGAGATTTGTGAGCTTCCACTCGACACGTACACCGATGGCTCACGGCTCAAGGTGTGGCCACATAATTTGCCGCAAATCTGCGCGGTCTCTCCAAGTTTGTGTCCACAGCCTGCGGACTGGCCCGCCCAGAAATTTATGAGCGGCTGGTGGTTTCTCTCAAGCGGCAGCGACTACACGCCCCCGCCTGAACTCGTCGACTTCCTCAAGCAGAGACCGGTCTACATCGGTTTCGGTAGCATGAAGGGCAACCCAGAGTTTTGCACAAGGCTCTCGACCATAGCGATCAAGAGCCTGCATCTCGCCGGAGCCAAGGGCGTACTCTTAGGAGGCTGGGCCGGCCTGACCCGCGCAACCCTCGATACCTCGACAGACGATGGTAAGCGTCTTCACGCGTGGGCGGAGGAGAATGTCTTCGAAATCGAGTCGTGTCCGCACGACTGGCTGTTTCCGCAATGTTCGGCTGTTGTTCACCACGGCGGTGCCGGCACACTGGCCGCTGGTATTCGTGCCGGCTGCCCGACAATCGTTTGCGCGACACAAGGCGACCAACCGTTTCATGGGTCAATTGTGCAGGACAGGG
>PIVQ01000769.1 GCA_003354055.1 Desulfobacteraceae bacterium
GTTCTTTCTTTAATGTTTGCAAGTAAGTGTCTTTCAACATCTTTATTAATTTTACCTGAGCCTAATTGTAAAGCTAAGTATTTATGTTTAATCTTCTTTGTTCTATTTTCAATATTTTTACCGTGATATAAAATTGCTTCAGCAACTAAACTACCACGAACACTAATACCGTGATTTAAGTTATTAATAATATCTTCAATTTCTTCTTTTGGGAACATTGTTATATAAGTTTATATAAGTTTAAGTTTAATTTAAGATTTTAGAATACTAAATTAAGATTTTTTAAATTGTAGGGAATAAATGGATACTTATAAATAATATATGAATAAATTTTAATTTTTTTTTAAATAACATTCAAATTTTTTAATAAAATTACAGTACAAGTAGTAATTGAACTTCCAATTAAAATGGCAACTATATTTATTGAATCATTACTTTTTTTATTAATACAATTATCTTTAATAATAATTTCATTTATTGATTTTTTCTTTAATTCATTAATTTTGATATATAATTCTTTATTTTCATCTAATAATAATTTATTTTCATCTTCTAACATTATATTTTCAACAACTAATGAAGCATTTTCTGTTCTTAAATTATCAATAGTACTCATCATTAATGTTTCATCAATATTTGTATTTGAAGATGATACAGACATTGAAGGAGAATTAATAGAAATATTTTCCATTTCACTATCATTTATAGATGGTAAAATTAAATAAGGTAATTTTTCATCTGAGATTTGTCTATCTAAATTAAGAGGGCTAATAGATCTAAAAGGATTATCTGTATTTTGTTGTTCCATAATTGTATATAATAAAGAGAATATATTAATTGAAATGTAAATAAAAATAAATCATTTCCAACTTTCATATTCTAATGCGTCATTAATATTATCAGTTATTTTAACAACTAGATAATTATCAATGACTTTTAATGAATAATTACTACATATATATTTATTTTTTGGTAATTTAATATATCCTTTACCATAATTATTAAAATGAACAACGTAATCTTCAAAAAGATATCCAGATTTTTTTTTATACATATAATGTATGTATTGTAGGTTATATTTATGAACATATCTCTTCATATCATGAATAATAGATTTTTTTCCATAATATTTATTAAAATGAGAAGAACAATATGGAACATATTTATTATATCTTGAAGTTTTTAAATAACAATTTTTACAAATAATATGACGACATCCAATAGTTGCGCAGAAAGTATATACATTCCCAATAGTATTTCTACAAACTTTACATATATTATTTTTAGTTGGTTGAACTAAATTCATAATAAGTTTAGAGACATCTTTGCCTATCTTTAATTCAAACTTTCTCCTGATAATATCAGTAAATTCAGGAGAATACTTTCTGTTTATATATCTGGATACAGTTCTTTTTCGCATAGTTAAATAACTATATATTAAGGTAGTATATAGACTTAATATATATTGATATGAATATCGCTTGTGAAACCATTTTATATCTCAATTTACTATAATCAATCTATTTTAAACATTAGTAATTTTTCCTTCTTCACTATCTATTTCAATATCATCAAAAGGTGATGATGGATTATATCTAAACCATTTATCATAAACTGTTTTACTTCTTTCATAATATTTTACATAATTAGTATCATTTTGAGTAATGATATCAACTTTACCTGGTTCTGTCAAAATCATTTCATATATTTTATCAATTTCTTTATTAATTTCTGGTTTAAACTTATTATAAATATATACATATATCTTTCTCATAAAGTTTAAATAACCGAAACAATCATATAAAGTCATTAAATAATAGAAGTAAGGGTAGTATTTGATTACTAATAAAATGTATAAATACATTTTTAT
This sequence comes from Desulfobacteraceae bacterium, assembly GCA_003354055.1. The sequence goes on from PIVQ01000769.1 coordinate 1,871, forward strand.
CTATAATTATAAAGTTTATTTTTATTAAAATCCTACAGAAAAAGAATTATTTAATAAAAATAATAAAACTAATTAAATAATAACAAAATATAATATAATATATAGAACAATTAATATGAATAAACGTATTCAAGATGTTTATGCGCAACAACGCTCAATCAATATGGACCGAGACCATTTTAATATTAATACTAGAAAAGATAAATCTTATAAAAAACATAAAATAGAATACAATAATAACATGAATGCAAACCTAGTTAATCTTGATAGACAGATGTTCAATGTAAATACAAATGAAGCATTTAGTTATGTTGATAAAAATCAATCAATAGCTAATAGACAATTTCATAGTTTTTTAACTCAAAATAATATAAAAAATAGACAAACAAATATAACTCATGATAATAGAATGATAGGTAGAAATGGTAGAAATGATAAAACAATATTAAATACTAAAGATAATACATTTGTAAAAAGAATGGTTAGTACAAATCCTTATGTAAATACTCAAATAGGAGCAAAAAGAATACAGGCATTAGATACTAAAAATAATGATTGGCAAAAATATAAAACAAATAATAATTCTAATAAGTTTAATCCTCACTTAAATTATGGAATTAATAACCAAAAATAAACAATATGATTATAAAATATACTATGGGTAAGGTATTTAGTAATTTTATTGGAACTTGTAATTGTAGTAGTGATGATAATAAAGAAGATGAAACTAATTTAAGTAATTTAAAGGAAGAATGTAATGATATAAAACATCGGTTAGATAGATTAGAAGATGCTTCGCAATCAAAATATAATTTAACAAATCAAAAGATAGAAAATATAGAAATAAAAATTGGGAATAAATTAAATATAATGAATGAGAAATTTTCACGTCTTGAAGATAAGATTGATACAAAATTTGATTTAATAATACTAACAATGAATCAGAATAGTATTAGAAATAATATAAATAATAATTAATTTAATAAGATTATAATGTAATCTAACTAAATAATTTATAAAGTTTCTTCAACAATTACAACTTCTTCATTATCATATGATTTCATTATTGTATATATAACATATACGACAGCTGTTCCAAATAATGATAATTTCTCATCATATCCACCTGAACCTTGCCATATTAATACATACATTAAAGCCCATTGTAAAAATGGGAAACGTTCAACTAATCTAACTAACATTTTTGGAGGAGGTGGTAACATACCAAATGCTCCAATTGCTGTTGCAAATATACCAACCATAACTAAAGCAAACTTTTGACTAAGCATACCTTTTGGTAAGAAAGTACTTACTAATTCGTTCATATTTATATTATTATATAATATTTTTATATTATTATATAACATTTTAAATTATAAAATATTTAGTTATTATATAATAAACTATGAAACCTTTTGAAATATTAGAATTAGTTGTTAGATTTTTTGCTGTTTTATTTGGCATGTCTTTAAATATGAGACGAATAATGAAATCAAAAGGAAAAAGTATTGATGATATATTATTTATAATATCTGTTGTATTAGGTATTGCTT
>PIVQ01001601.1 GCA_003354055.1 Desulfobacteraceae bacterium
CGGATGTGCCTCCAGCTTGGATTTGTCGGTATCTATCTTGAGGTATTGTTCAGCTTAAATTCTCCCTGGCTCAACATAGGATATCTCCTGATCATGATATCCATTGCCTGTTATACCGTATTAAAGTCCAGCAACCTGAAAATCCGCCTGTTTTTTATTCCTCTTTTTCTTGCACTGGTTCTGCCCTTTTCCATTATCCTGTTTTTCTTTGACCTGGTTATCATCCAGGTGTCTTCTCTTTTTGATGCCAGGTACCTGATTCCCATTGGCGGCATGCTGCTCGGCAACTGCCTCCGCAGCCTCATCATCGGGCTCAATCAATTTTACTCCGGAATCAAAAGCCGGGAGAAAGAATATTTATTCTGCCTCAGCCTGTATGGCAGCCAGCTTCAGGCCCTGAAACCCTGGGCCAGACAGGCCATTGTTTCTGCCGTCACACCGACCATCGCCTCCATGGCCACCATAGGCCTGGTCTCTCTTCCCGGTATGATGACCGGGCAGATCCTTGGCGGCTCCCTGCCCATAGTCGCCATCAAGTATCAGATAGCCATCATGGCAGCCATTTTTTATACTGAATTTTTCAGTGTGATCCTATCTCTTATGTTTTCCGTGAAATGGGGATTCAACGACATGGATGTCCTCAACCCTGCAATCTTTAACCAAAAATAAATTAAACCCCCAATTTCATAGGTTTTCTCTCTGTTATCCACCGTAGGGTAATCGCATGTAGATTTATTTTCAAAAAAGCAAAAATAAATCTAGATTTTAACTTTATAAAGCTATATACTGTATAGATAACAATAATTTTAAATTTCAATAGGTTATCTATG
>PIVQ01001602.1 GCA_003354055.1 Desulfobacteraceae bacterium
ACCGGTATCATAGGTGCCTCGGTTGTTGCCATGGGACTTTTGGCCACACCGGCCCTGATCAAAAAAGGCTATCAGAAAGAACTTACAGCAGGGATCATCTGTGCCTCAGGAACCCTTGGAATCCTGATTCCGCCTTCCATTATGATGGTGATTTACGGCGGTCTCACCGGTATGAAGGAAACCTCTGTGGGCAATCTTTTTGCCGGTGCCATTATTCCCGGCCTGGTCCTGGCCAGCCTCTATTTTCTCTATATCTTAGTCCGGTGTAACATCAATCCCCAGCTTGGCCCTCCCATTTCAAAAGACGAGGCCTCTGCGTATACAGCCAGTCAGAAATGGGGGATGACTCTCAAATCCATGGTTCCGCCCCTGGGGCTTATCCTGGCCGTAATGGGGACCATCCTGGCCGGTGTGGCAACACCCACGGAAGCTGCAGGATTAGGTGCCTTGGGTTCTGTGGTTCTGGCCGCCTTCAACAAAAAGTTGAACTGGGAGGTTCTCAGAGGATCTGCATATGCTACGCTCAGGACCACCTCCATGGTTATGATGCTGTTCATCGGCGGTAAATTTTTCTCCACCGTATTCCTGAGTATGGGCGGTGGCGATGTGGTGGCTGACCTGCTCATCGGATCAGGCATGAACCGCTGGCTGATTTTAGGCGTGATGATGGCTATCGTTTTTGTCATGGGAATGTTCATAGACTGGGCTGCAATCCTTCTTATAACCGTCCCCGTATTTATGCCTATTGCCATGGAGCTGGATTTCAACCCCCTCTGGTTCTCCCTGCTCATGTGTGTAAATCTCCAGACCTCTTTTCTGACCCCGCCGTT
>PIVQ01001603.1 GCA_003354055.1 Desulfobacteraceae bacterium
TTTCCGACATGGTCAGACCCGAGGGCTCGGTGATAATGGTAATTCGAGAGTCGTTACCACTGTCATCGGCCTCCAGGACCAGTTGATAGGTATTGTCCCCCGTGCCTGTGTTAATGACCGAGGCCGTCACCCCAGGATTGTCTTCATCTTCATTTATCCGTTCCGCCAGGCCCTCAAGGGTGGTTTCCGCCGGGACCGAAATGGAATAGGTCTCCCCCTCCTCTCCCAATGAAAAGGAGAACTCCGACACCGGTGCCGTAAACCCCGTCACGCCATCTAAGCCCGTTACCGACACCCTGCTGTCTTCGTCGGTTCCGCCGGAAGCCGCCTCAATCCGGATATAGATATTGCCGTCATCATCCTCATAGGTGGAGGCCGTGACCAGGGCATTGCCTTCATCGTCCTGGTTGGCCGTATCCACGTTTATGGCCGCCACCAGTTCGTCCGCAGTCAGTCCATCGGTCGTTCCGGTAATGGTGAAGGTCTCAGGATCATCCTCGTTCCCGTAGCTGATCTCCAGGGTCGCATCTTCGGCCAGGACAGTGGCATCAGCGGTGAATCCGTTTATGGATTCCCGGACTGTGGGGACGTAGATAGAATCGGATTCAGACGAGTACGCCTCTGAAATATAGGAACTTGCGGAGGCCAGCCGGGTGGTTTCGATACTGTGTGAACCGGTTTCGGTGCTGTCCTGGGCCGTGGCCGTTACAATGTCCGTATCTGATACCGTAGCCGACCGGTACACATAGTTGGAAGTCAGGGAGAGATTCAGGGAACTTGTCTTCATGGTGAGCAGCTGATTCAAAACTGAATTGAGCTCTTCTTTTAC
>PIVQ01000114.1 GCA_003354055.1 Desulfobacteraceae bacterium
GTGAGCCAGGACTTTCCCGTTATCCACAACCACAATACCGCCTTTGGAGTCAATCAGGGTATTGGCAGCCAGGGTCATGGCATCGTCATCCATGCCCACAACCAGAAGATTATGACAATCATGGGAAACGGTTGAAGCGTAGGCACATCCGGGCTTAAACCCGGTTCCTGAAACAAGGCCCAGGGCCCTTGAATTCTCTGCCCCGTTTCCGGGCTTGTGGCGATAAAACATGCCTGCCTTTGCAATGTCTTTTTCAGGATCCGCCTTTATCTGTCCATCAATCACAGGCATTTGCGCCTGGGTGGACAGGGTATTCACACTTCCGGGAATCAATTGAATAACCCGGGCAGATACCCGCGGGTTTGAAGTTGAGGCAATTGGGAAATCGTCCGGAGTCAAGGCGTCCAGGTAAACCGTATTCACAGCCCAGTCAGGATACCTATATTCAGGCATATCAACAACCATGCACTGATTCTCTGCCACAAGCATTCCGTCGGAGTAAACCTGCGTAATGTTAAACTTGGACAGTGACTCTACCACAAGGATATCAGCTGCTCGCCCCGGGGTGAGGGATCCGATCCACTGGCTCTGCTCCAAAAGCTGAGCCGCATTGATAGTGGCCATCTGAAGGGCAACAATGGGATTCAGCCCTAAGCTTACGGCCTTTCGAACCACCCTGACCAGATGACCTTCATGGGCAATGGTTGCAGGGGTGACATCATCCGTGACCAGGGTAAAAAAACGGGTATCAACGCCTGGATTCTCAGTGATGGCCGTAATCAGATTCGGCAGATCCAGCCAGGCACTGCCGTAGCGCTGCTGGACAAACATTCCCAATTGAGCTCTGGCCATGGCACCTTCGGCCGTGGTTGTTTCATGATCTGCAATCATTCCTGATGCGATATAGGCGTTTAGCCCTGCGTTCAAATCATTTCCGGCATAGTGGCCGGTCAATATTTTTCCGGCCCTTAACCCATGTCCGGTAATCTTATGAACATCTTCATTTCCGTAAACCACACCGGGAAAATTCATCTGCTCACCCTGCAGAAAGGCCAGGCCCTGTGCATAGGCATTCATCACATCATCAGGTCCGATACTGGCACCGGCATCTTCCATCCCCGGTAAAGAAGGAACACAGACCGGCATGGCGGTCAGCACCTTAAGGGGCAGGTCTTTGGCACTCTCCTTGAACAACCGCAGGGCATCCATCCCCAATACATTTGTGATCTCATGGATATCCGGGCAGATGGTGGTGGTGCCATGGGGGAGTACACCTGCTGCAAAAGAGGGTAAATCCACCATGGAGCTTTCAACATGCATATGGGAATCGATCAATCCGGGACATAGATACCTACCGTCCACATCAACCACTTTGGTGTTGGCATCAATGATGATGTGATCACTGTTGCCCACAAGGGCAATAAATCCTTTATAAACTGCGATATCACAATTGGGCCGTATCCTTGCTGTGCATACATCCACTAATTTGCCGTTTTTCAGGATCAGCTCTGCAGGCTTTTGTCCCATGGCAACCGCAGCAAGGTCCCGGGTTATTAAATGGCGTTTGGAAATGGTCATTTAAAAATACTCCAAATTCGGGTTTAGCCCATCCGTGAAAAGGCAAAAAAACTTAGGTTTATTATAAGAAGGAAACGGTCTTTGTAAATGCTATTCGATTAATTTTATGTCAATCTTTTTAAGGTTTTGCATCTGCAGCAGATCCATTTGGACCTCCGTTGACCGTCCATTGGCAGTTCGGTTTTACTTGACAGGGCGGTAAAACAATTCTAAAAATAGATTTGATTAGATTTTTAATTAAATTAGTGATCAAATCACAAATTTTGGTAAACCTTCACAGGGTCGTGAAGTTGAGGAAAGTTTACCATTAATACGGATACCTTATAAAAGGAGTCGTCTCTTATGTATGGATGGATGGGGAAAATACTTCGGGTAGATCTAACGAACGGGGTATGTAAAGAGGAACACTTAGATTCTGCCGTTGCCAAAGACTATATCGGCGGTCGCGGGCTGGGAATTTATCTATTGCATCGGGAGGGAAACCCTAAAGGAGACCCCCTCGCACCGGAAAATCCAATGATTATGGCCACAGGGCCACTGACAGGAACCGGTGCCCCAACAGGTGCCAGATACATGGTCATGACCAAGTCACCGTTGACCGGTGCCGTCACCTGCTCCAATTCAGGGGGAATGTTCCCCACTGAATTCAAGAGAACCGGATATGATGCCATTGTATTTACCGGCAAATCCGAATCTCCGGTGTACCTCTGGATTGACCAGGGCAAGGCGGAACTTAGAGATGCTGCCCACCTCTGGGGGAAAAATACCCACCAGACCACAGACCTTCTTCTTGAAGAAACCCAAGGTAAAGCAAAGGTGGCCTGCATCGGCCCTGCCGGAGAAAATGGGGTATTGTTCGCCTCGATCATGAATGATAAGCACAGAGCAGCCGGACGATCCGGGGTCGGGGCTGTGATGGGGAGCAAGAATTTAAAGGCGGTCGTGGTCAAAGGAAAAGGCAGAATTCCCCTGGCAGATCCGGACGGTTTCAAGGCATTTAATAAAACCATTCTGGATACGTTCAAGGAAAGCGTCAAAGATGCACCTCTTGGCCTAACCGTAAACGGGACGGCCGGTGTGGTCATGGCCACCCAGAACTTTGGGGTGTTGCCCACCAAAAACTGGCAGCAGGGCACCTTTGACGGCTGGGAAAAAATCCACGGCGAAGAACTGACAAAAAAATTCTTAAAGAAAAATTCCGCCTGCTACGGCTGTCCTATCGGCTGCGGCCGTCTCACCAAATTAGATGACGAAAGATTCCAGGGTGAAGGGGAAGGCCCGGAATACGAGACCATTTATGCCATGGGCTCCAATTGCATGATCGATGATCTTCCGGCCATCCTCAAGGCCAATTATCTTTGCAATGAACTGGGCATGGACACCATTACCATGGGTGCTACCATCGCCTGTGCCATGGAATTGGTGGAGAAAGGATATCTACCCCAGGACCAGGTGGGACGCTCCCTTAAATGGGGTGATGCTGACGCCCTGGTGGAACTGACACAGATGACCGGAATGAGAGAAGGATTCGGTGACCAACTGGCCCAGGGAAGCTATCGCCTTGCAGACCGCTACGGCCATCCGGAACTGGCCCCAGTCTCCAAGAAGCAGGAGTTCCCAGGATATGAGCCCCGAGGCTCACAGGCCATGGGCCTGGCCTATGCCACCTCCCCCATCGGCGGTTCCCACATGCGCGGAGACCCAGCCTACTTTGAGCTGTTTGCCGTTCCCGAATCCATGGATCCCCATGTATGGGAAGGCAAGGCCAAGGTCACAAAGGCATTCCAGGATTTATCAGCCATCATTGATTCAGCTGGATTGTGTATCTTCTTTGCCGTACGGAATCTGGCAGCCAAGGATCTTGGCGTGGCACCCACCGGTATTTTAGAGTATATTAATGCTGCCACCGGCATTAACTATACCCTTGAAGAACTCATGCAGGCAGGAGAGAGGATCATCAATGCGGAAAGGTTGTTCCTGACCGAAGCAGGATTTTCAAGGAAAGACGACAGTCTGCCGGACCGCCTCACCAAGACCCCTGCCCCCACAGGTCCTGCCAAAGGCATGGTCTGTCACCTGGACGAAATGCTGGATGATTATTATGAGGTCCAGGGATGGACAGCGGACGGGATACCCGAAGGAGCTGTTATTAAAAAACTGAGGCTGGAAAAGCTGAAGAAAGACTGAGTCTGACAGTTTTGAATTATGCGTATCCATGTAAAACTATACAGCAATCTTAAACCACATGCCCCCGGCAAAGAGGGTCAGTTTGACCTGACCCTTTCGCCGGGGGCTACCCTTGAAGAGATTTGCTCTCAATTGGGGATTCCTGAAACATCCCGTCACACCGCACTGATAAACGGGCGCCGGGCCGGCCTGGATTCCATCCTCATCGAAGATGATACCCTGGTCATGTTCCCTGAAATTTGCGGGGGATAAATCGCTCTTTCAATCAATTAAGACAAAAGCATAGCGGTTCGCAGTTTCCGTATCAGACTTAAGGGGGGCACAGGGAAGTCCAAGACCACGAACAGTTTTATAGACATCAACACCAAAACTCTGATCGCAAGGGCTTATTTTAAGCGGCATAGGACAGGGTTTTCCAGAATCAATTTTACAAGTTTTACACAAATGACAACAATGCATGGCACAGGCAAAATAATGACCTTCCAGAAACGCGTTTTTTTCTATTTTTCTGGCAACATTGCTAAGTTTGAAATTGTCATAATGATGAATCAAAAGGATCCTTTTATATTCATGGATAGTCGCCTGTGCTTCCTCAAAACTCAGCCCTCTGGAACCGCATTTAACCCGGTTGGGATCTGATTGATCTTCACACCCCCACAAACATTTTAAGATAGCCCGACGATCAAAAACAATGTCGTCAGGTGAAATAATTAATGCATGCTCGGCTCCGTTTTCTTTTGCGAATTCGATGTATCTTTCCATTGCAACTTCTCCATTTGGTATCGATTATTGTATTAAAAAACCAATTAGGAATCGTTACAAAATTACTTGATCTAAATTGTTTCCAAAACCCCTTAAAAGACTGGGTATTTTGAAAACAAAAGATCAAGTAATTTTGGAGCCGATCCTTAATTATTCTGTTGACACTATTTATACGAATCAGATACTATCACGTCAAATGAATCGTTTTAATAACAGACATCATAAAAAGTGATACCAAATGGAAATAAGCCACCTTAGAGTATTTCTAACTGTTTCGCAAACAGGTAGTGTTTCAAGGGCCGCCCTAAGTTTAAACTGTGTTCAATCAAACGTCACAGCACGTATCAAGGGTTTGGAAGATGAACTTGACGTAAAATTATTTTACCGCAAACCGAGAGGGATGATAATAACGCCTGCAGGCCACACACTATTAAACTATGCCAAGCAAATCCTTCATTTGGAAAAAGAAGCTAAAAAGGCACTTTTTGATAGTGATAAAATTCAAGGTCAATTACTGCTCGGTGCATTTGAATCGGTAGCTGCAGTTCGTTTACCTATTCTTCTATCCCAATACCACCGCCTTTATCCTGAAGTGGATATTTCACTGATCACAGGTTCCAGTATTGAACTCAACAAAAAAGTTCTCAATTATGAACTCGATGGTGCATTTGTTACGGACGAATACAGAATAGCAGATATGAAATGGACGGAAGCATTTTATGAAGAACTGGTCCTGGTCTACCCCTCTGGAAAAGAATCACCGGAAGCCGCAGCAAAAAAAGGGGTATTGGTGTTTCCAAGACCCTGTGCATACAGAGAGCGTTTAGAACGATGGTTTCAAAAAAAAGGAATAGCCCTCCATCAAAAAATGGAATTGGGATCAGCCGATGGAATAGTCGAATGTGTTGCAGCAGGAATGGGAGTTAGCCTCCTTCCATTTTCATTGGTTAAAAAAGCTGCAAAATCAGGTATTATCTCTATTTATCGAATCGACAAAACCTTAGAATCGGTTCCCATTATGTTCGTCAAAAGAAAAGACACATTTATTTCAAAACCCCTAAAAGCTTTCCTGGAATTGCTTGCAAATCAGGATAGAAACACGATTCAACGATTTTCATCTGAATCCCCAAAAGACAGTAAACCAAAGACTGCCTAAGCGATATCAAAAAGGATAGCGCAATACCAATTATTCAATGTAACATTATGCATCCGGCATTGACATTTTCATCATTCTCAGACAATCTAAAAAGTATAAAAAAACTCCTGATCACAATATTTTATTCATTATCTTAAATTTTCAGCTTCAATTGAAAGGAGATCCAATGAAAAAATCCACTTTCATGATTTTCGCTTTATTTGTTTTATCCACATCCGCCACATTTGCCCAGGATGTATTCATCAAGCAACTGCCGACAGCTTTTCACGGCACACAATATATGTTCACGGTTTTCGGAGATACCCGCACATCAGCCTTGGGATCCCTTGATGGTCACGATGTCGTCTTCAGCCTTGCAAGAAACAAAGTCTTTAAAAGCGTTGCAAAACAACTGAGCCTTGACAAGGCTGCGTTCTCTCTTTTTACCGGGGATCTCATCTGGCAGGGTGGTAAATCTGTATACTGGGAAGAGCCAGTGGACTATTTTCCCAAATCAATCCGGCAAAAAATTTTTCCAATTCCAGGAAATCATGAAACCTGGGAAGATCCCCTTCTTAAAAATTATTTCTCCTTTTTTCCACAGCTTGAAAACAATCACAGCTATTATTTTACCTGTGGCGGTTCTCTTTTTCTATCCCTTTGTACCGGCGGGTATATTGGTGAATACAGCAAGGAATCTGCATTTGCCCAGGACAGGAAATTCACCTGCATTAAAGCGGACCTTGATCAATTGCAGCTTCCCCTGTTTTTGGAAAAAGCCGCAGCAGATATGGCAACTTCGGGAACGCCCCTTAAAAATATTTTTGTCCAGTATCATAAACCCTCTTTCTCTTACTACAAACACCCCCCCCTGGATACTAAGAATGACCCTGTCGATGCATTAAAAGCCTTTGGCCAAAAAAACAGCAAGGTGCAGATGTTCGTCTTTAACGGCCACAATCATACCACCGAACTTTATCAACCGGCTAAGAACATCAGTGTATTGGTGGCTGGAGGCGGCGGAGCCCCTCAGAAGGTCCTCTCCACAAAACTGCCCTCCAGCGCCGTAAAAAAAATCTATGAAGAGAAAGGGGCCAAAGAGGTGTTCTGGAAGGCCTTGGGAACAACAACCGAAAACCGAACCCAGCGAGTCAATTACTGGACCGTTGATGTGGATGATACCAAAAACCTGGTAACCATTACGGAAAAGGTTCTTACGTTCAACAACCGGGAACCTGTTTTCGTGGACGGCCTGACCATAGTGAACGGTGAGTTATAAGGAGCACTACCATGCAGAACGTTATGATTGACTTTCAATTGAAAAATAACATGATGCGATATAGCAAATTTATGCCTCGCTTTTACAACCTGTGCAAGTCTTACGGGTTTGAAGCAGGGCGTATCATGCCCTCCAGAGCCTTTTGTTCTGATGAAAACCAAGGGTTTCCTATTATTCTTATCGCCAAGCATTTTGGTGCTTTCCCGTTTAATCACGGATTGGTTGGCGGAATAGTGGCGACAGACCGTCATGGGCCTCACGCTCATCATGGCAAGGATTTGGTGATCATTCAGGCCAGCCATGTGGGGTACGATCCTGAAACGGGTAACTTTGGTGTTTATCGGCGATTGCAAACGAACAAGCTGACCCAGACCTCGTCCTGTGGTAAAATTGAGGCGGTGCTCCAATGGTACAACCAGGAATATCGATTCGCCAAAAAAAATATCTCGGTTACGCTTATGGACGGTAAGGCTGTTGTAATTATTGATAACCAATTTCTGGATGATAGCCGTGAACAAGGGTTATTTCTATCGATTCACAACATTGTTGATATGGAAAAAGGAAGTCTGCCCGAACCGTATCGTGTCTTAAGCACATCAAAAGCATTCCGGGTTAACCCGGATTTTAAAAGCAGACTGCCGCAATCGTTATGGAAATCAAGGGAGAGGGTATTTATCGAAGACTACTTAACAGCAGATCTCTTTTATTTCAGACATGATGTATCAACAATCATTGAAGGTCGTGATCAACTGGAGCACAATCTTGGCCGTTATATGCCTCAAATTGTGACCTCAAAATTCCCGGCACTTACGGCAGCAGTGGCCAATACACAAATAGAGTTTGACAGGGCCTACCGCACCCTTATCAAAGAACCTGGATATCATGGTAAAAACCTGGCGTTCATTGCAGGCATCAACATCGATATTTCGCCCCAAAAAGGACAGTTGTTTCCGTTGACTAAATTTGCCCCCTGGGCAGCTTATATCCAGACCAGAAACGGAGATCAACATACTCTTGAACAAAAGGAGATAGTAAAGGCGTTGAATGCCCAGAGCATCGAGAATAAAGATCGAATTGAGCTGTCAAAAGAGATCCACTTAATGGAGAAGACACCTGAAATAAAAATAGCGCTGCCGTCCTAAGATGCAGGTATGGAGAATACCGCCCTTCCCCCCCCTGAAGGATAGTTATCAAGTGTAATCTCACCCCTGTGCAGTGCTGCAACCTCTTTGACGAAATTGAGACCAAGCCCGGTGCTTTTTTTCCCGCTGTCAGGCCGTTGTAATGAAAAAAATTTTTCAAATACTCTTTCCCGGGCATACTCGGGGATGCCAGGACCCTGGTCTATGAGTTCAAAAGAAAACATCCCTTCCATAACGGACGAACGCGTCTTAATCTCACTTGATTCCGGACTGAAATCAATGGCGTTCTGAATCAGATTGGACAGGGCCAATTTTAAAAGAAAAGGATTACACCGCACCATCACATTGTCATTGCCCTCTTTTCTCAAGGACAGTTTTTTGCCTTCCAGTACCGGCTGCATCTGTACCAGAACCTCATTTAGAAGATCAGAAAAGACAAGTTGCCCGGCATTTTCCAAGGCCGCCATGTTTTCAATGGAAGAGAGCTTGACCAATCTGTCAACCAATTGTTTGATCCGTTCGGATTCGCTGCGGATATTGCTCAGAAATCTCGCCTTCTGTTTTTCAGGCATCTCTTCTTCCAGAAGCTCTGCCGCCCCTTTGATGGCCGCCAGGGGGCTCTTGATTTCATGGGTCAGGGCCTGGACATATTTTTCCACATATTTTCTATTTTCAAGGGCAACCCTCATATCCTCAAAGGCCCGGCCCATATCTCCGATTTCAGTTTTATCCAAAGAGGGCAGAACGGCTTTTCTTCCAGAGCTGATGTCTTCGGCATATTGAGTCAGCAGCTTTACAGGCCTTGTAATCACTACAATGACCAGTATTGAAAGAACAATGATACAACCTGCGGTAAATATACTCCTCAATTTTATTCTGGACCGGGCCACGATAAGAAAACTGTTAATATTGGTTGTCGGTTTTGCAACCGTTAAAACGCCTTTAATGTTGCCATGGACAAGAATCGGGGCTGCGACATAGAGTACGGAAGAGGATTGATCTTTTGCATCATCTCTGGAGGAGCGGGCCCCATACTCACCCCTCAGAGTCAAAAACACATCCCGCCAGTTTGAATAGTCCTCCCCCACGGTTGCTTTTCGTGCTGAGTCAAAAACAATAATTCCTTTAGCATCAGTAATATAAACCCGGAGGTCTACCCCTATTTTTCTCAAATGATAAATTTGTGAACTGAACTGCCGGGCATATGCCGTGTCAAAGATGTGATGAAAGGCCTGCGGAGAGAAATTGTTGTTTTCAATATCCTGCGCCACAAACCCGGCAAGTATCCCGGCCTGGTCCACCAGAGTTTCTTCCACCCCTTCAAGGTATCTGATTCTGATATTGTCCAGCATGCCGAATGTCAGATAGTACCCTCCTGCTCCGGTAATCAGAAATATGGCAAAGAGTATTTTGACGGCCAGCCTCATAGATCCTCTTTCAGGGAATATCCCAGTCCCCTGTGGGTCTTTATAGGATCAACATCCGGTTTGATCTGCCGAAGTTTTCCCCGAAGATTCTTTATATGGGCATCAATGGTTCTGTCCATGCTCATTTCCGGGTCGTCCCAGGCAAGTTCCATGAGCTTGTCTCTGGAGAAGATCTGTCCCGGCCGCCGGATAAATATTTCAAGCAACTTATATTCATACCTGGACAGCTCAATTAGTTCTGAAAAATAACAAATGCTGTGTTTGATTTCATCGATATTAAATGCGGTTTTTGATGCATCAGGCTCAATGATATCTGCAGCCTGAGTTCTACGAAGAATGGCCTTTACACGGGCAGTCAATTCCCTGGGGCTGAAGGGCTTGACCATATAATCATCTGCCCCGATTTCAAGACCCACAACCTTATCGATCTCATCAGACCGGGCAGTCAGAAAAATCACCGGAACCTGGCTTTCTTTTCGAATTGCCTTACACAACTCCATTCCGTTTATATCGGGCAGTCCCACATCCAGAATGATCAGGGCGACTTTATTGGACAAAAGGAATGAGAGCACCTGTCCTCCGACAGCATGCCACTCGGTGACAAACCCTTCTGTTGTCAGGGCGTAGCTGATGTTGTCTGCAATGGCAGGTTCGTCTTCAACAATAAGTATTAAAGGTTTCATTATCTATACACCTTGGAAACAGGATGGCAAATTATTCAAAGACAGTCTTAAGACCGCCTTTGAATAATTATCGTATCGAACAGCAAATAGCAACCGGATCACCTTGGGGTATCCGTAGCATCAATAATACATGCAGCAGGCTTGCGCTCCTGTTTTTTCTTTGATTGAAAAACCTGGTCCCAATTCACATCAGCTGTTACCTTCATCAATATTCCGAGGGTAACCACTGTTCCTGTGGCGACTATCAGGCCGGTTATCCCCTTTATGAAAAAAGTATAGGAAAATAAAACCAGGAAGAAAAGCTGGCCTGCAATTGCAATTTTCCACGGGAATCGATTTCCGAGAGCTGCCGACAAATATGACGTAACAAGGAAAACAGATACGATTGCCGACAGAATAAAGGCGATATGAATCCAGACATGACCTGCCAGATATGAAAGAAGCAGGTGGAAGGCAAAGAATCCGGCGGTGACAAAAAGGTAATGCATTGGATGTATGTCAATTTTGCGCATGATACCGATGGTTGCAATGAGGATGAAAAAAAAGAGCAGGCAAACCGGAGCAAAGTAGGTGATCCGGGTTGTCAAAGGTCCGGGATTCAGTTTCTCAGGGATAATAATGCCGATGTTACCATTAGTGATAAGATCGGAGGCTTCCCAGGTTAAAGCCATTCCATTATCCGGAGTATAAATTTTAGTCATGGGCGAGAGGCTGCCCCGGGTAAAATCAATGCTTTTGAACCCTGTGTTAGCCGTCAGGGAAAAATTTTGCACTCGGCCTATATTTTCTGCCATGAGGTATTGCCAGGTGTTCATCCCCCGGGTTTTATAATGAATTCTAAAATCTATCTCTTTACCGGGCGCAAGTTCGATGATTTCATCTATGCCCTCACGGGTATCCACGGAACTTGAAAGCTCGTTGTCATCAAGGTGAATGGAAAATTCATCATAGGTTGCCCCTTTGGCGGGAAAGTCAAAATGGAGGTATACCTTCTGGGTCACCGGCTGTGAATTTCTTATGGTATACACACCGTCAAAAGAACAATTGTATGTAGAATACCACAGGAGTCCTTTTTTCCTGTAGTCCGGGCTGATATCTACTGCAATTTTATTTTTCACCGGCATCATCCACCGCATCCTGTCCGTACCCGTCGTACCTGGGATTTTAATTGAAAATGAAGGTGCCTTCTGGGAAAGATCGGTTCCCCAAAGCCCTTCAACCCGTGGGCCGAGCATAGATGAGAAATTGTTGGATCGTAAAGAGGTTATGGTGCCAAGCGTCCACCATCCGGCCCAGCCTAAAATGTAAATTACGGCCAAGGCGATAATTTTTCGAATACTCATTGTATGCATTTCCTTTTTATTTTTTTACAGGTTCTTTGTAAGACACAGCCATGGTTATGGGGGCGCCTGAGTGAAATGATCTTGAAAAATAATACGGGGTTCCGGAAAAATCGTGGGGTCGTTTGTATTTGAACGTTTTGGCAGGTGTTATAGGGCCTTGAAAGGAAATCATTTCCAGGCGTTGGGGCAGCCCCACGGCAATATTAATTTTCCGGGCGGCAAGTTCCATTTCGGGCAGTCCCAACTCAAGTTTTCCATGAAGCCCCATTTTTTCCCCCTGACTCAGCAGAGCAAGCTCTATGTGGGATTTTTTCCCTTTGCTAAGAGGCAAAATCCAAAACCCTGTTTTACCGTCGTGGCTGTCGCTGTATACTTTCATTTTCTTCCCATTGACTTTGCAGCTCCAGATCTTTGCCTTTGGCATCATCTTTAATCGAACAGATTCACCCGCTTCGGAAGGGACAGTCATGGCAATAACAGACAGAACATTACCGCTCTCCTCAAAAGAGGTAAACCAATTGACCGCGTCAAGAACCAGAGGCGGAGTCGCGACGGCATTATACCGGGTCGATAGTATTTTAGTCCTTTTTGCAGCTTTTGCATCGGCTGTTTCTATACCGCTGAATCTGATTTTCAATAAAGCTTTGGGAGAAAAATGGTAAATCCCCGTGTTGTTCTTAACACCGGGAATATCAAATAGAGCCACCTGCTTGCCTGCCTCAGGTAGCAGAACATTTTTTACGGCGGTTGGAATTTTCAATGCAACATAAGAGGACCTGTTGTCTTCACCCGCAGGAATAAAAAAAGTCAGCTTAATTAAAAACGTTCTTGCTCCGGACGAAAGAAAAGATATCCCCTCTTCCCTGGTGCTGAGAAGGGAACCACCGCTGACCTCCATTATTTTTTTGATGATAATCTTATCGCTGAAAAGCGGTACCGACTCAGGACTCCCAGAAATAAGCGTTCCTGCAAGGGTTACCTCACAGATCCCGCCTTGCCGGGTTACGGATATTTTATAATGAGCACTGTCAATACTGCTGATAAAGGGATCTTTCTCAATCTCTTTCATAATGTCCTGACGGATATAGTTGCCATAAAGTTTTTTAAACTCTTCATAGGGTATGCTGATTGCATTTTCACCAAATGCGTTTCCCGAAAAAACCAGAAAAAATAATGTGATAATAAACTTTTTCACCATGCCTCCTTAATGAACAATTTTCATTTTTGTGCCTGCCCGCTAAAAAACGATTTAGTTCAGGATAAGAAACCTTGGTGAATAAAATATGAAGTGAACTTGAAATTAATATGAAAAGGATCTGTTGCATGTCGCAAGAGAGGATAGTATAAAATATTCAATCATAAAAGACCGAATACATCATAAGTACGCCAAGAACCAAAGGAAACTGCATGAGTGTTCAAAACCGGATTACCGCCCCCTGTGAATTATTGAACGAAGCCGGACATGTAATTAACCCCGGGTATGCTGTCCGTCCCCTGTGGCGATATGACCGTAAAAAAATACAGGCCAGCCGGCTTAGGATCAAAGAATGGGACTATTACTACATACTGGCCCCGGAACAGGGATACGGCATTACCCTCACCATTGCTGATCTTGGCTATATCGGCATGGCAGCAATCTGCTGGCTGGATTTTGATAGAAAAACCTCATGTCAGATTGATACCCTTACATTGTTTCCCATGGGTGCACTTAACCTGCCGCCGACCTCCGGGCCGGGCATCACCCGCTTTAAAAACAAAACACTGAGCCTGAGTTTCGATGTCACCGAAAAAGGGCGGCGACTCTCATTTGAAGCTGATAGTTTTGTGGATACTAAGGGTAATAAAGGATTGAAAGGAAAGATACTTCTCTCACAGAAGCAGGATACGGACAGTATGGTTATCGCAACCTCCTGGAAGAAAAACCCAAAGGCGTTCTACTATAATCAAAAAACAAATTGCATGCCTGCTAAAGGAACCGTTACCATAGGCAACACAAACTATGAGTTTGGACCTGGTACGGCTTTCGGAGGGTTGGACTGGGGACGGGGAAACTGGACCTATAAGAATCGCTGGTACTGGGGATCTGCCTCCGGCCTTTTAAACGGAGAACCATTTGGATGGAACTTAGGTTACGGTTTCAGCGATCGCAGCCCTGCTTCGGAAAACATGGTCTTTTATAAGGAAAAGGCCCACAAGCTGGATGAGGTGGTGTTTCTCATGGATACGACTGATTATATGAAACCCTGGAAGATCTCCAGCAACGATGGCCGCTTTGAGATGGATTTTATGCCTCTGCTGGACCGCCAGTCCGCCTTTGATGTTAAACTGATGAAGTCCATACAGCATCAGGTATTTGGACATTTTACCGGGACGGTCATTCTGGATGACGGAACCGCTCTCAAAGTCAACCAAGTCTTAGGTTTCGCCGAAGATGTGCTCAACTGGTGGTAACTTCTCTTGAGAATGATAAATCTTGATATCCGAACGGATCCTTACTGTTCTCGCTGATCAAGCTGATGTTGATGGTCATGTTAAATTGAGCCAACAGAAACACCATTGGTTGGTCCATTCCGGTCCTCTCGCCAGATCTTATAAAATTGGGGAACAGATCTCCTCGCCCGATTTTATGCAAAACTTTAGGATCGGGTGCCTGTGCCCACGAAAGATAGGGACCAAACTGTCTCACGACCCTTTCATATAATCGGGCAAACTTAAGCTCATGTACCATTGAGGTGCCAAGCAGTCCAGTCGATGTGAACTCTTTTAAGACTTGATTCAGAAACGCAAAAAGCCCTACCACGAATATCGTGATAGGGCTTTTTGAAGAATAATCCGGCGGCGTTCTACTCTCCCACACAGTCTCCCATGCAGTACCATCGACGCTAAGGCGCTTAACTTCCGTGT
>PIVQ01001604.1 GCA_003354055.1 Desulfobacteraceae bacterium
TTACAAAAACCAAAGAGCGAGAGGTCCTTTCTTTCGGCAAAAGTGCATCGTTGTGTCGCGGCCGTTGGCTTACAAAAACCAAAGAGCGAGAGGTCCTTTCTTTCGGCAAAAGTGCATCGTTGTGTCGCGGCCGTTGGCTTACAAAAACCAAAGAGCGAGGGGACTTTTCTTTCGGCAAAGGTGCATCGCTGTGTCACGACCGTTGGCTTTCGTAAACCAAAGAGCGAGGGGACTTTTCTTTCGGCAAAGGTGCATCGCTGTATCTCGATCGTTGGCTTTCGCAAGCTAAAAAGCGAAATGTTTTTTTTCGACAAAGGTGCATCGCTATGTCTTGACCGTTGGTTTTCGCAAGCCCAAAAGCAACAGGCCTTTTCCGGAGAAACTTGACTGAACAAGCAACCGCCGTATCAATGCACCAAAACGACTGAGCTAAACGCTCGTTTTAATGGCGTTTCAATCGGTGTTATGACGAACATCTACCAGCTAACACTGTACTAATCTGAAATTGATTTACAGATATCACCAATTTTTAAAGAAAAGGCAGAATCTTGCCTCTATACCTTTATTTTTTTCGTTTGATGTTTGGAGCCTGACAAGTTGAATCGTCGTGATCGAATGTCATTTTCCCATGGTCGAATGTCATTTTCCCATGGTCGAATGTCATTTTCCTATGATCGAATGTCATTTTCCTATGGTCGAATGTCATTTTCCTATGGTCGAATGTCATGTTCCTATGGTCGAATGTCATTTTCCTATGGTCGAATGTCATTTTCCTATGGTCGAATGTCATTTTCCTATGGTCGAATGTCATTTTCCTATGGTCGAAT
>PIVQ01001605.1 GCA_003354055.1 Desulfobacteraceae bacterium
GTACACTGGGGTCTTTCAATGCAGCGAATTCAATGGTGGCATTGCCGGAAAGAACACGTTAAACCTTTGGGTAAAAACGCCCCTCCCGATTGTGCACGAACCAAAAGGGCTACGACCGCGAAATTTGGAGGTTGAATACTACTCACTAGTGTCCTTCTGACAAACTGAAATTTTTTTCAAAAAAGCTCATATTTTTTTTGTGAGCATCAACATCAGTGGCGAAAACAAATTACCGACCACATGGAAAGATGAAGTCCGATGAAAAAGTTTTCCCTCAAAAATGCTCAACAAACCCAATACACGTCCAACTGACCCTATCCGGTGCGTTTACTTACGTTTGTTTGGTTTAGAATTCTTCGTTCATACTTCGGCCACAAGCGGCGGCACGAGATTTTAGAAAATCTCAAATCCTTGAATTGCAAGTGAAGTACGAATTATGAGCCATCCCGGGTGTTATTCCTCTTGTTGTGTGCAAACTAGTGCACAGAAAAGTTTTCGAAAATCTACTTTTTTGGGGTGGGCAAACTCGTTGGACTGGTGATGCCGTGTTTGGTTCAGATTCTAGCATGGGTGGATATTCTCACACTTGCCGACCAAACCGCCAGAAAAATTCGAAAATGCTAAAACTTGCTTTTTGAGATCTGTGTCTTGCCACTAGACAAAACGGAATTCAAATGTATCAAAAATTCATCGAAATATCGAACTTTCAAAATGACTGTACCATTTTGGTTGTAACGGTACACTGAGTTCAGGTGGAAATGGCACCCGAAAAATACGCGTTGGGAAAAAGCATGTAACTTTTGATTGGGGCCAGTTTTTTCTTCTCC
>PIVQ01001606.1 GCA_003354055.1 Desulfobacteraceae bacterium
CCGATGCGCTATTCTCTTTCCTGTGTAGAAATGCTATGTTATCATTTTAATCATCATATACGCATAGGTTGATACGAACATGACATCATTTAAAGCAAATACATTACCCCTTTTGGTGGGCAGCCTGCCCATGACAGACCATGAAGCCGCGGCAAACCTGGTTCTGGAACATACCCCTGAAATTCCCCTGTGGGTCCAGCTGCCCCTTTTCAGAGAAGAAGGTATGGTCAATCAGTTTCTGCCGGGGTTGCCGGGTCTGACAGAAAAGGGAGATAAATTATATCTGGATACCCAAAAAGAGGGTTTTGACGAAGAGTTCCTTGCTTTTTTCGAAGACTATCTGGCACTGTCAGAGCCAGGCACGGAGCTTGACGGTTCAAGGTTCACGTTTACACCGGAGACGGGTAAGGGATTTGCCGAATTCATCCGCCAGGTGGATACCGGCGGCAAAACATTTTCCGCCCTTAAGGGCCAGGTCACAGGTCCCATAACCTTTGCAACAGGTGTAAAGGATAAAGAGGGAAGGGATATTTTCTATAATGACCAGCTCAGGGATGCGGCTGTAAAGAAACTGGCCATGAATGCGGGATGGCAGGCAAAGACCTTTGCCAAACGCTCCGCAACTCCGATCATCTTTCTCGACGAACCTGCCCTGGCCGGATTTGGCACCTCAGCCTATATCACCATCACCAAGGAAGATGTCACCGCCTGTATTGAAGAAATCACTGAATTCATCCACAGAGAAGAAGGTCTGGCCGGTGTCCATGTCTGTGCCAATACAGAATGGGATATGCTTCTTGCGAGCAATATCGATATTATCAGTTTTG